>JAFZND010000148.1 GCA_017553065.1 Clostridia bacterium | reverse complement strand
ACCAATTGTAGTCCAGAAATTTGCCACTCTGTCAGATTGATGTTTATACCACTCTGTATCATCTGGGTTATCTGGATTGCCAGGATTCATTGAATACTTTGCCATATAAATGGAAAGTGTCGCTAAATGAGGATTGTATCTTGTCGACGCATGCCTAAAATAGTCGTCCGAATAAAAGATAGTATCATCTTTGCCTTCATCGAGAATGGTTATTGGCGTTGGCGCAGGAATTTCATCTCCAACATCGCTATAATCAGGTACATAAGGCTGATCGTTATCAGCGTTATTGCAACCTGTAATAATCATTCCGAAAAGCGGAAGAAATAACAAAGCTTTTCCAAAAAACTTTTTATTACTCATAAAAATGTGCCTCCAATTTTATTGGCTTTTATATTTTTATTATAAGCAAATTATTCAAAAGGCAATATATGTATTTCAATTCTTTTACATAATCCAAACAATGAGTTTGATTTAAAACTATAGACTATATATAAAAGTCTTCAGGAATTATACAAAAAACCTCCTAGCGTTTTCATCACGTTTAGAGGTTTTATCTTTAGTTTTGAGATATTATGCAGTTCTATTATCTACTACGAATTTTGTAGCAATAACTGGGTTAGTTCCGCTTATATCATAAATGGTTTCGTAAACAATATATGTTCCTGGTTCAGCGCCATTCATAACACTTGCTTTCGAAATATCTCTTGTTGTAGCATCTAAAGTCTCAAATCCTGTTAATTTTGTAGCAGTATAACCTTCTTCATATTTAGCTGGTTGATGTTCAATAGCTAAAGCTGCAAATATACCAACACCACTATTCAAATCAACAGAAAGTCTAGATTCTGTAACAGTAACATCATTAGTTTGTACACCATATGCATTTGCAGTTGTATTGGCTCTTGTAGCTTTAATATCTACGTTAGAATTAGATTTAATCGTCACACCGCCTTTAGTACATTGCATTCCTATAATTCCAGAAACGCTCTTCAAATTCATATTAATAGTAGAATTCTCGACTTCAAGTTTCGTTAGTGCCATAATTCCAAATGCATCATTAAATACATTGTTTTGCATATCTATATTAATTGATGAATTTTTTATTACGATAGAGCCTGTACTTGGATCTCTATCTTGGGAATCAGGTGTAGCAATAGCTACAGATGAGCCAAATCCTGGTTCAGAACCCCTATAATTTGATGCGTTTGATTTAAATGAGCAAATAGCTCCATTAAATGTTACATTTGAAAACATAGATTGAAGTAGTACACAAGATTTAACTCCTTCTGCATCTCCATAAATACTATCTGATAAGAATACTTCAATATCAAATTTTTGGCTCTTAATCTCAATTGGGCCTGCAGCTTGAATAACGCCTAATGCATCAAGTCCAAGATCTTTATGTGGCATTGTGATTTTACAATCCACAACAGCACCTGTTTCAACCGTCAATTTTCCAGACATTGCAAGCATTGCTGTACCATTATTATATAGGTGCAATTTTGCATTATCTGTTACATCAATAGTATGCGCATTAATAGCATTTGTTCTAAATCCAAGATGTGATGTTACATTTAGTGTTATATCATCAATTACTAGTTTGCAATCAGTATAGAATGCAGTACCGCCACCATTGATATTTAGTGTACCACCACCAGTTAACGTAACTGTCCAACGAGCATCATCTTCAGCGCCGCCACTTAAATGTTGAGCAGTCATTGCAATGCCATAACCATTATCTCTAAACATTGGTTGAGATATATAATTATCCCCAATAAATTTTAGTGTGACACTCTTATTATTGACTGTAACACCATGCATATCTTCGTTGAAATAATATTGGAATCCATAGCCTGCTCTAGATAGATCGCTCTGGAAATTTTGAGCAATATAGTTCACATTTGCAAATACGAATTCTCTGCTTCCATCATCATTATAAGTATATGTTACTGTACCAGAACCTATACCTTTTTCAGCAAGATCAAGAGTTTCGCCTTTTGCGAATCTATATTCGTCTACCATTGCATAATCATCTTGAATCTTTGGCAAATCGCTATATGTGATTTTGATTTCGTTTGTATATACTCTTGTTAAATCTTGATAAATTGTACATAGCTTCATCAAATCCCCATTTGGATTATAGAATCCAGATGGTGCGACATATGTGCTTTCAAAAGCTGTTGTGCCAGTATATTTTAAATATGGATTATAATTTGGCAATGAACATTGTTCTGCATGGTTAGGGGCTTCTCTTGATGAGGACCAATTGTAGGCAGCAACAGAGCTTTCATTCTTTGCTTTTGCTTCTAATGTATACCCATTTGGCCATTCAAGAACCTGATCTTCTGGAACTACATCATATCCATATTTATCATGATCATAATCTTTTACTTCAACATCATAAGAAGCTTTTGCGATATAGTGTTGACCATTAAATGGGAAATCAACCGATAAAGTTACATGCTTTGTTCCAACTGTTTTTGAATCAAATCCTGTCATGGTAACATACCCTGAAGTATATGGTATTTCAAGATCCTTATCTAAATCTAACATTATAAGGTGAAGTTCAGGGGCCACTCTTAAGTATTTCCCAAATAAATAGAAGTTAGTTGAAAATGGCTCATTTAAGAAATAGAAACGATATTGTTCACTTAAATCATAATCTAGTTTTAAATAACAATTGTTTTGAGTCCAGTTTGCAACTAATGTTATACTTTGATCCTATTTAGGATCAATCTTTGTTACCGCTGTACCATTATAAGTCCAGTTAACAAATGTGTAGTTATCTTTTGTTGGCTCTAGAAGTTCTATTTCTGCATCATTTTTATTATATTTTGTTATAGTGTTTGGATTTGTAGCGCCGTCTACACCTGCATAGGTAATAGTGTGCTCTGTTACTACTTCTGGCATTGGTTTATCACATCCTGTTAAAATTAAAGCACAAGGTGCAACAACACCAAAAAGCAACGAAAGCACTCTTTTAGTGATTTGCATAATTGTTCCTCCTAAATTATTTTTTTCATTATATAATGGCAAAAAAATCATATACAATATTTATCGTTTTTTTTCGTCCAAATAACTTTCGTGAATAAAAGTTGATTGAGCCTAAACTTTTTAATATTTGTTTTTTACTATTATCTAAAAGCAATCTTAACCTT
>JAFZND010000147.1 GCA_017553065.1 Clostridia bacterium | reverse complement strand
GGCGAGCACAAAGAAAAATCAACAAAATCAAAAAAGAGTGCAAAATAATGCACTCTTTATTTTTTTGTTTGACAATAATAATTATGTGATATATAATAGAACAAATGTTTGATAAGGTAAAATAAATGAGATACATTTTGCATAGTGATCTTAATAATTTTTATGCGTCTGTGGAATGCATGTATAACCCAGAGTTAAAAGGCAAAGCTGTGGCTGTAGTGGGCGATGCCGAAAAGCGCCATGGCATAGTGCTTGCCAAGAACTATATTGCAAAGCAATATGGTGTGAAAACGGGGGATACAATTTACACTGCGCGCACCAAGTGCAAAGAAGAACTTGTTTGTGTTACTGCTGACTTTGATAAATATATTAAAGTTAGTAAACTTGTGAAAGATTATTATAGGTCAATCACGCCCCTTGTGGAAAGTTTTGGAATTGATGAGGCTTGGCTTGATATTACTAACAATGTAAAGTCATTTGATGAAGCAGTGGCGCTTGCAGATAAAATAAGAAAAAATGTGTATAAGTCATTTGGTGTAACAGTGAGTGTGGGCGTTAGTTTTAATAAAGTTTTTGCAAAGCTTGGTAGCGACCTAAAAAAGCCAGACGCAGTAACACTAATTAGTGACAAAAATTACAAAGATTTAATATATCCATTGCCTTGTGAAGATTTGCTATATGTTGGATGCGCAACAAAAGAGAAGTTGCATAAAAACAACATTTTTACAATTGGAGAATTGGCAGCAGCAGACCCAAAATTTTTGCATCTTACCTTTGGTAAGGCGGGCGATATGTTGCATAAATTTGCATGTGGCCTAGATGATAGTGTTGTGGTGCCAGATGGCGAAGGCGAAAAAATTAAAAGCATGGGTAACTCCACAACATGCCCAAGAGATTTAAAAACAAATGAAGAAGTAAAAGCATTGATTTATATTTTGGCAGAGCATGTGACAGAACGTATGCGAAAAAAAGGTATGTATGCTCTTGGCGTGTCGCTTGGCATTAGAGACGACACATTAGAGTGGTTTGAAAAGCAGTCCACACTACTTAGTGCTACAAATGTTGCAAGCGATATTGCGGCAGAGTGTTATAAAATATTTAAACAATATTATGTGTGGAATCACAATGTGCGAGCAGTGGGTGTGCGTGCAATAAATTTGACAGAAGGCAATGTTCAAATAAATTTGTTTGAAAGCCCAGAAGCACAAGATAAAAAACTAAAACTAGAACAAACAGTTGAGAGTTTGCGTAAGCGCTTTGGATACAATATAATTAAGCGCGGGAATATTGTGGAAGATGAAGACTTTGACGAGATTAATCCTTATGCCGAAAAACACACAATACACCCTGTGAGTTACAAAAAATAAAGAGCAATTACATTGCTCTTTTTATTTTAATTCTATATTAAATTGGGCATAACCTTGTGGCATGTCACAACTAGGGCATTTTGTCCAGCAAGTTTTACATGTACACACGTATCCACAATTGTTGCATTTCCAATTTTCGTCACTATTAGATTTATATAATTTGCCTGATTTTAGTTTGTCTAATATATGGCGAAGAATTCTGTGGTGTGTGTCTTCCACGCTTGCTACTAGTTCAAACTTGTGTGCAATGTCGGCATAACCCTCTTGTCGCGCAGTTTTGGCAAAACCAGGGTACACATTTTGACTTTGCTCAACTTCTGTTTGGATGCTATCTAGTATGCTAGTTTTTAAATCCCCACATTCAAATGGGTATCCGCCTGTTATTTTAATATTGCCTGTGCTTTTGCCTGTGTGTTCAAACACAAGTTGATAAAAAGTTTTTGCATGTGCCATTTCATTTTTTGCAAAAGTTTTAAATATCGTTTGTAAGTATGGATAACCTTGTTCCATACATTGTTGTGCAATAAATTGATAGCGTGCGCCATCTTGACATTCTCCTGCAAATGCGCGGGCGAGATTTTCTTTTGTTTTTGATTTATCAAAACTACTAAGGGCACTAGGTTTACTTGGTGCTGGCTTAGTTGTTTTTTGTGGTTGCTTTTTTGTAGGCATTCAAATTATTCTCCTTTAATTTAATTTACTAATAAATTATTGTGCCAATTGTGGTATGTTATACTCCAAAGTTATGCGTTATTGTTGACTACTTTATTATTTTGACTATAATAAATAGTGTTAATCGTTTGATTAGGGATAAGTAAGTAGATGCAGGCATTGTAGAGAGAATGTGGCTGGTGAAAACATTTGTGATGCGCTACCCAAATCCACCCTATAGATTTTGGCGATGAGCTGGGCACATGCTTAGTGCGACAAATTAAGCAAAATTAAAGTGGGGCCAAACACCCAATTAGAGTGGCACCGTGGGAAGATACTCACCTCTATGAAAAGGCACAATGCTTTTTTTGTAGTGGTGCTTTT
>JAFZND010000146.1 GCA_017553065.1 Clostridia bacterium | reverse complement strand
GGTCAAACATACATTGGTTACAATGCAAGCTTTGATGCATCTGTTCGCTTTGGTAACACTAACCTTGAAGGAAACATTCAAGTGTCACTTGTTCCTACAAAAGTAGAAGACAAAGTAGAGAATAAGTTGTATGCGTCAGTGTATGGCTCGTTTGGTACTTTGGATGCCAAGATTTACCTTGCAGACAATGTGGCTTATGTAAATATTCAAGGATTGAAAATTAAGGTTGAATTATCTAAAGATGAAATTAACAACATTTTGGCATGGGTAAATGATAAATTTGACAAAGAATTTGCATTTGATTCATTGTCAGATGGTGTCACATTTGAAATTCCAGACCTATCCACATTGCAAATCACAGGTGACGCAGACCAATTGTTTGTTGGCCTTGGCAAGTTTAAAGTAAACACAACCAAATTTGAAGACATTGTAGTAAAACTAAATTCAAGTGAATTATTAGATGATATTATTATCGCAACTAATGTATATGACAATAATATTACAGAGATTGGTTCAACTGATTTTGAAAATGCAGATTGGGAAACAGCTGACACAATTCACAAAAACTTAGTATTCCATTTAAACAACTTCACATACGGTAACTTTGTAAGCACAATTACTCTTGGCAACAATATGTTGCTTGGTGGTGTGGCACAAAGTGAATTTGTGGATTATTCTAAAGTGTTAGACTTTGTGGATGCGCTTATTGATTATGCAAACAGTGGAGAATATGCATTTACACTTAATGCAACAGTAAATGAATACAATCCTGCAACAAATCAAACAAAACTATATGCAAAAGCAGAAAATGCATTCTTTGAAATACACAATGCAAAAAATGGCACAACTGATAGTAAGATAAATATTGACTATTTGTATGCATCTGGAATGGTAACACTACCAAATAATGCAAAGAATAGAACAAGTGAATATCTTGACCATAAGTTCAGTGGTGTATTGGATAGCAGAAATGGGGATAACAAGCTCTATGCAACTTATTCCAATGCAGTATCCAACTTTAGTAATTCATTAAAATTAAAGATTGACACAAATACATTATTGTATTTTGCATCAATTGCATTAAAACTATTTGATGTAGAAACACAAAGTGGCATAGTTTCAAAATTTGCAAACTTGCCAAATGTAGACGACTTAGATGTATCAAATTTAAGATATTTAGTTGGCGTAGAGCCAGTTGATGTATCTGATTTTGAGCAAATTGATAACTTGTTATCAAAGGCAAAAGATTACATTGACAAAGTAAAGAGTATTGAATTTGTAAACAGAATTGTCAATGGCAAAGAAGAAAATTATCTTGTGTTAAATGTTGAAATTAATGACGAGGTAATGGAATTTAGAATAAATACTCTTGATGGTATGCTAAAATATATTGGTGCCGAGAATGTTCAAGTAACACGCGCACGCAATATGAATCTCACATTGGATGTAACCGAGTTTAGGGGTACAAACAATTACAACAAGAGTGCAAATCACTTTGACCTAACTAACTTAAAAGATTTAGTAACAAGTTTTGTAAATAATTCTAAGTATAATGATTTCCATATCACCGGAACACTTGATATTTCCATAACGCTTGCTGGCATTATTCCTATTACACTTAATGTGCCACTAGATGCAAAAATTAAGTTGGTAGACAAAAAGCCACAAGTAATGATTACTCTTACAATTCCTGTGCTTCACCCACTATACAATGTGAACGATGACATGAGCAGTTGGGCAAGCGAGAGAACTGTAAAGATTTACTATGCTGATGGATATCTATATACATATCGCACAGAAAAGAGTGGCAAGTATGAAAAGAAAGTAAAACAAGAACTTGCAACACTTGGCGATAGTATTATGGAATATGTGCAATATATCACAGGCCTTAATGATGATATTATGTCTAAGATTAGTGAAGCAATGGATAAAACAATTAATAGAACTACTCCAATTGACTTTACAGATGTAATTTCTAACTATAGTTACACATCAAGTAGTAGTGCACATAATATCACAATTAACTTAAAAGAACTTGCGAACAATGATCAATTAGATACTGCAGCATTGAAATTGTACACATCTTACTTAAATAGTGCAAAATATATTCAAAAAGCAGAGTTGGATGTAGAGATGCCTGTTGCAACAGGTGTGGATATTGCAATCAAATCATTGTCAAGTTCTGGTTCAAAAGACCCACTAAAACTTGTTGATATTGGTAGCACAGTAAATATAAGTGAATTGACTAGTTATATTAGTAGTTACACCTATGGTGTAGACGAGTTCTGGGTAAAGAACAATGGTGGCTCTTGGAAGAAAGAATCTGACCAAGAATACACAATCACATTTGATTCACTTGGAGGTGCAAGTGTAGCAGATATCACAAATAAAGCTGGTACACCAATTACATTGCCACACATTAGTTCAAACAAAACCAACACAGTAGATAATATTCAATATATTTATAGTTTTGCTGGTTGGACTTTGGATAGTATGGGCGCAGGTGAAATTGTAACATGGTCCACACAACCACGCGGAAACAAAACATTGTACGCAGTGTGGAACATAATTGATACCAAAACACTCATCACATTTGTAACTAACAGCGATTATTCTGTAAGTAGCATTAGAAAGAGTGTGGGTTCAAGTATTACACTTCCAACAATTAGTGGTGTAAAAAATGTAGATGGCACAAGTGAACGCAAAGAATATACATTTGCTGGCTGGTATTATGATAGTGCTTGCACAAATGCTGCAAACATATCTATAATGCCAAGCGAAAATGTAACACTTTATGCAAAATGGGTGTTATCTAGAACAGTAAGTATTTACACTGTAACATTTGTATCAAATGGTGCAACCACATATAATTCTACAAAAGTGGAAGCAGGTACAACACTTGATGTGTCAAGTTACACACCACACAAACACGATACAACTGAATGGAAGAAAGAAAAACATAGTGGTGATTTGATAAAGAAATATTATCATTACCATACTCACTACACATTTGCCGGCTGGTACACAAATAGTGGACTAACTAACAGATTTAATGGGGTTGTGAATAGCAACTTAACACTTTATGGTAAATATACCACAAGTGTAACAAATCACTTAAGTACAGCTCTTATTCCATCTGCATCACAAAAATGCGATGATAGTTGTGAGTGGTGCTAAATAAAAAGACATCTTGAGAAAAGATGTCTTTTTTGTTGCATATCGCAAAAATATTTTATACATACAAATTGTTTATGGTATAATAAAAATATGAAAAACAATGTACATAAGGGGCACAGGACAAGATTAAGAGAAACTATGTCAAAAAACGACATGAATAATATGCCACCACATCAAGTGTTAGAATATTTGTTGTCATTTGTAGTTGCTCAAAAAGATACTAACCCCACTGCACACAATTTAATAAATAAGTTTGGTTCAATTGATGGCGTGTTTGAAGCACCTGTTGAAGAGTTGGAGCAAGTGGAAGACGTAGGCAAAGTTACTGCAACTTTTTTGCATAGTTTTTTATTGTTTTATGATTATTATTCAAATCACAAAGTAAAAAAGATTACAAGTATTACAAACACAATTACGGCAGTTATATTTGCAAATAGTATTTTAAAGAATAAAACGAAAGAAGAATTTTATGCTATTTTACTTGATGCACAAGGATATGTGCTTGATTATCGCAAATTATCTGACGGCACAAAGAGTAGCGTAAATGTGCGTATTCGTGATATCACAAAATATGCGTTATCGCATAATGCAACCCAAGTAATTGTGTGTCACAATCATCCAGATACAGATAGCACACCTAGTGCTGAAGATGAATTATTTACTGAAAACTTAAAAAATGCACTCACACCAAATGGCATTTCTATGAAAGAGCATGTGATAGTGGGGAATAAAGATAGTTATAGTTTTAATTCGGGCTACAAGATAGATGAGACCATGATAAAGGAGTACCTCAAAGATATGGGAGGTGCCAAGTGAAAAACTTTACAAAAAACGATGAAGGTTTTGTGTGTGCACATTGTGGCAAGGTGGTAAAGCCCCTTGGATACACATCACGAAATCATTGTCCATATTGCTTATATAGTTTGCATGTGGATATTAATCCGGGCGATAGGCAAAACACTTGCAAGGGTTTACAAATGCCAATAAGTTTTACTGAAAATAGCAAAAAAGGATATGTAATTACATACAAATGTACTAAATGTGGTGCAATTACACAAAACAAAGCAGCAAGCGATGACAACTTTGATGAAATGCTAAAAATACAAAAGAATTATAGCAATTATGCAAAATAAAAAACACACTAGGGTAGTGTGTTTTTGTTTTTTTATTTTTCCATGTCTTGTATTGGATTATAATTTTCTATTAACCAATTTTTTGCATCATCAATAGCATTGTTCCAAATTTCAGGGGTAACAACTTTTTTGTATTTGTCATTTGTTTCGCGTTCATAGTATTCTTCACAAAAGCGTTTGAAATATCCCGGATTGTATATTTCTTCTGCTTGCATTTCTCTACTCATGTGACTAACTACAAACATTAGCATAGTAGGTGTAAGGCCATACACAAATTGTGGATAGCGATTTTTTCTTGTAAAATTTACGCCCAAGTCAATTGCTCCAAATTCTGTAGTTTTAACAAATTTAACTGCCTTTTCGTTTTTGAAGCGTTTCATAAGTCCATTTTCTTCAATTTCCAAATCTAGTGCAAAAAATTTTAAATCGTCATCCATATCTGGAGTTAGTAAACTTTTGCGCTCATAGCCTTGTGGCAATCCCCATTTTTCATTATTGCCAAAATCTTTTTCAACTTTATTTTTAATTTTATCAATATAATAATCAACTACTGACATAATTCACCTCATTTGTCACTTACTATTCTACCATACTTATATCATAAAATCAATATTCCATATTATTCACAAAAAAACACACTAGGGTAGTGTGTTTTTGTTTTATTCATAATTGTCACTTTTTACTTCAAAGTAACTTTGTGGGTGTGCACACACAGGGCATGCCATTGGTGCAGTTTTGCCTACATGAATGTGACCGCAGTTTCTGCAGATCCATACTTTTTCGCCTTTCTTTGCAAACACTTGATTTGTTTTAAGATTTGCAAGCAATTTGCGATAACGCTCTTCATGATGCTTTTCTATTTCGGCAACACCTTCGAATTGACGAGCAAGTGCCTCGTATCCTTCTTCGCGCGCTTCTTTTGCCATGCGCACATACATTTCTGTCCACTCGCCATTTTCGCCTTCTGCTGCTGCTAGCAAATTTTC
Organism: Clostridia bacterium; assembly: GCA_017553065.1. Taxonomy (GTDB): domain Bacteria; phylum Bacillota; class Clostridia; order Christensenellales; family UBA1242; genus UBA11490. Next base: position 3,623 of record JAFZND010000146.1, on the reverse strand, counting down.
TTCTGTACCAGGTACTGCGCCGTCATGCATTGCCTTGAACCACATTTTTGCATGTTCTTTTTCGTTGTTTGCTGTTTCTTCAAATATTGCAGCAATTTGTTCAAAGCCATCTTTTTTTGCTTTGGAAGCATAATATGTATATTTGTTTCTTGCCATACTTTCGCCAGCAAATGCTTCTTGTAAATTTTTATATGTTTTACTATTTAAAAACTTTTCGTCCATAGTTTCACCTCATATATATTACTAACATAATTTTATCATGAATTATTTATTATCGCCAACTGTTTGATTTGATTTGTTTTCTTTATGTTTTTTTGATGATAATTTAAACTTGAGCATCTTTTTATCTTCTACATGTAGTTTTTCAAAGCCAATACCCATTGCCTCGCGCACATTTACACCAATAATAAATGCTTTTTCGTCTATGTCATGAATTACACGCTTAAGAGTAATTACTTCTGACATACGAACAACTACAAATATCATATCATGGTTTTCGTGCGAATACATTCCTGTGATTTGAATGCTACTTACACCCCTGTGAACGCGGTCAAGCAAAGCTTGAGCCAATTCATCTTTTTTGTTTGTGATGATGTAATATGCTCGTACAGATTTGTTGCCATTTGCTATCATATCACAAATGCTACCCATAAGCACACAGCTCACTAAAGCATACATACCAAGATTTAATCCATATATAATTGCACTAACGGCAATTATTGTGCCGTCAATAATAACAATAAGTGTGCCGGTGGATAAGTTTGGCATAATTTTTCTAAGTAGCACGGCGCTCATATCTGCGCCACCAGTGGAACCACCAAAGCGTATTACAAGTCCTGTACCTAGGCCCATAAGGGCGCCACCATATATACAGCATAGCAATAAGTCAGAGCCCACATCTATGTGTACATATCTAAGCACTTCCATGGAAAGAGCGTAACCCAAAATACCTGTAGCGGAATAAATGCAAAATTCTTTGCCTAGCATTCTGTATGCGAATATAAATAAAAATACATTTAGTGCAAGATAAATAGGACTAGGACTTATAAATATATTTGCTTGAGATAGCAAATAAGAAATAATTGATGCAATACCCGAAAATCCGGTGGGGGTAATGTGATTTGGTGCTTGGAACACATTAAAGGCAAAACCCATAATAAATGTACCAATTATAATCATGGTTATATTTTTTGCATAAGATAATGCAACTTTTTTTCTGTCCATATAAATTTTTAAACTCACTTCATTTGTTTTACAAATGATATTTTAGCACAAATACAAATCAATACAAAATAAAAGAAATAAGTTGTTGAAAAAACAGCAGTAATAATGTATAATGTAAAAGTAAATATTTAAAGGAGAGAAAATAATGGACGAAATAGAAGTAGTAAAACCAGATACAATTAAATATACTGACTATATGTATTTTAGTCCAGAAGAGGCAACTGCATGGGTGTACGACATAGTAAAGTATGCGGTGGATGTAAAACACAAAAACTTCATTTCTCTCAATGAATATTCTGGCATAGTTAAACGCTACAAGGAATACTTAGAAAACAATGGTGTAAAGCTTCTTAGCAATCATATTTTATTAGACGATGAAGATGTAAGATTTTACGAATTTATAGAAAAAATTTGGGGTATAGAGCCAGATCTTGTGGATATGAATGGCGATACTGCATATAATATCTCACAGCAACTAGTTGCGCACAAACCAAAAGATTTTTATTATGATTTTTTCAATTTGCTAAAAGATAAACAAAATGTGACAATTGAACTTGAAAAATACACACTTTCAAAACTTTTACCATTCGATTACAAAGAGATAGAACACATATATGAAGGTGAATATATTTTTCCAAATGGCAACGAGCCAAAGTTTTATTTGGTAATGGATAAAAGTGGTGATGTGCTAAACTATGTACACAAGTTTGTACGCGAAAAAGTGCTTAACCCAGAAGACCACGCAATAGTGTGGGATGTATTTGAAAATAGCACAAATGAATGTGTGGCACTTATATACCTAAATGTAGTAAAAGAACAAGAGTATGCAGATCTTGATATAATACTAAATAACGACACATCTGACACAGGATTTTCAGAAGTGATAAAACTAATCAAAAAAATTTGCTTTGATAAAATTGGTCTTAAAAAAGTGTGTGCTGTAAACTATAATATGAGTTTTGCATATTCCTCTCTTAATTCCATTTATCACTTTGCAGGATTTAAGGCAACATACGATGTGGATCATTCCACATTTGAAGCAGAGCCAGACACAATTCCAACACTAGATGAATTGTATAACAACAACCAAAGTAAAATTGATAATATTGTGGTGGATATCTAAAAAAAAGAACTCCAATTATTTGGAGCTCTTTTTATTTTGTTTTTTTGCTTCTTTTTGTTTTTTCTTTTCTTCTTTTGCAATCCTTTTTAGTCGTTTGCGACGCTCTTTTTTGCTTTCGATTGGGTCAATGTCTAAGTGTTCGCTTAATTTATTTGGGTCGGCAATATAACTTTTGATAAGTCTAATTGCTTTTAGATAATAAAAGCCGTCACAAAAGCGTTCATCAAGTGTGAAATTTAATCCCATTATTTTACGCGTTACAACATTGCCGTCTAAATCCACTACTGGTTGCATGTGTTCTTTACCCATTGCTGCAAATATACCTGTGGTGCCAAAGTTGTATAAGTGGTGATATACAGCATCGCCCTTAATACTTTTTAGGTTTGTTAGGTATATGCTTGTGTGGAATGGACTTACGTCCAAAATCGAACGTGGAAGCAATCCCCAGCGGTCTAATAATTTAATAAATCCCACAGCGCCACGAATCATAAAGTGTGGAACTATTGTCAAGGCATTGGCAAGACCAGTGGTTTTGTTGTTTTTGGATGCATCTTCAAATGCCTTTTTGATATTTGCATCTACTTTTTCTCTAACTTCAAAAATACTTTCTTGGCCTGTAAAACGCATTTTGATTGTGATATCTGGTGCGTCTTCGTTTAAGCTTTCTTTTAAAGTAATACTTAGTTGCAATGCGTTGCGTTGATATATTCTGCCGCCAATGGTAAACCTATTTAGTTTTGGTTTTTCCACAAATGTACGAACGAATGCTGCAATAAGGATGTGCATGTAGTTAAAATTAAGTCCTTTTTCGCGCTGTTCTTTGATGAATGCGTCCATGCCTTCGCATTCCACATCGCGTCTTGCAAGTTGGCACGCGTCATTACGCGTAACCATAATGTATGGCACAATTTTTGTAATGGGGTCTACCTTTACTTGTGTGCCGTCTGCTCTAAATCCAAACATTTAAATTTAATCTCTCCTATTATTTATTTTGCAACATTTTACATATATCACAAATACACATTTGCACCTATATATAAAAATTGCAGATGAGAAGTCTACATGTTGCAATAGTGATTGCACACAATACCAGCAGTCTCATGCATGCACTCACATGTTAATTATATAATATAATTAAAAAAAACACTAATGAATAAATAAATAAAGACGACTTAGTCGTCGTTTTTTTTGTTCACATTTTCTGTAAGAATTTTATCTAATTGTTTTTTGTATGAGCTGGCGTCAATTTCTCCGCTATCTCGTAGCTCGGTTAGTT
>JAFZND010000145.1 GCA_017553065.1 Clostridia bacterium | reverse complement strand
ATTGTATCCTGACGGCATTATTACAGATGGTTCGCGAATTGCTGCAATAAAAATTGCACGTTGGCTTGGTAATAGTTTATCTACCAATAAAATTGAGCAAGCTATTTCTCTTGTGATAAGCGAAGAAAAGACCTTCAAATATGCTTCTGGCGTATCGAGGGGAGAGCATCATAGTAACATTAGCGAAGGTGCTAAAGAAAAACCTCGTAAGATATATAGTGAAAAATCTTTTGATTACGCATTTAAAAAACAAATTGTAGGTACTGTGGTAAAAGGTGCAGACGGATTGTACTACTTGGCTGTAGATGATTCTCGTTATGCAGATTTTGACAATATGATGCTTACATTTGATGATAACACACGCAACTTTATTGGCAAGCGAGTGGGTGTAAAAATTGTAAGTGATTCAAAACCAACAGCACAAAAACTTGGAAGAATTGACAGGGTGTTTGATGTTGAAAAATATCCATCACCAATTGTACAACGTTTGGTTGAGATTATGTATGACCATGAAATATACATGACTGCGCCAGACGAAATACTTGCAAAAATGAATGAAGAAGCAATGTATATATCTAACCATGTAAGTGAAGATGACGAAAATGATATTCACTCTATTGCAAGCATGAAAAGAAGATACAAAAACTTTAAAGATTTGCGTGATGTGCCTATTATTACCATTGACCCACTTACATGCAAAGATATGGACGATGCTGTGCATGTGGCAAAAACTCCTGATGGCGGATTTGTGCAAACAATTGCCATTGCCTTTGTAGAAGAATATGTAAAGAAGGGCAGTGAAATTGATGAGTGGGCGCGCGAAAATGGTAACTCATATTACATTGGTGATATGGTGGCTTCAATGTTACGCTCGGAATTAAGCAATGGAATTTGTTCATTAAATCCAAATGAAGATAGACTTGCCATGGTTGCCACAGTAAAATATGATAGAAATGGTAACATGGTAGGATATGAATTTAACCCTGCAGTAGTAAGATCCAGAAAGAAAACTGCCTATGAGCATGTGGATGCTATCACTGGCGAGTTGGGTAGTGAAGCTAAATTAATTGAACGCATTAAACATAACCCAGAAGTTTTGGATAGTGTGGATAATTTGGAAGAACTAGAATACTTGATTCGTGCACAAAGAGAATCTTCTACAAAATTCTTAACGCGCGATATTACATATAGAATGAACAGTGAACGCACAGAAATTGCAAGCACTAATGCTGACAATGACACACTTGCACACCGCATGATTGAAACACCAATGCTTACATACAACCAATTGCTTGCTGATTATGCACAAAAGAATAATATTCCTATTTTGTATCGTGTAGAAGACACAATTGAAGAAGAAGCACTTGATAAGATTAAATCATTTTTGGAAGGCCTCGGCATTCCATTTAATGAGAATGTGAATACAACTGACTTTGGTGAGTTGCAAAAGGAAATAAACAATGCTGTGAATTTTGCACTACACAAGAGTGGTCATGTAGAGCCAACTACAGAAGATAGGTTATTTGCACAAGTGGTGAGCGAGAATATTATTAAGAATTTACCACGTGCAAGATATGATGCAAAAAATACTGGTCACTTTGCGCTTGGCTTTGATGAATATGCACATTCTACTAGTCCAATTAGGCGCTATGCAGACCTTGTGAACCAACGTCAAATAACTGCGCATATGAGAGGTGAGCAACTTCCATATAGCGAAGAAGAATTGAATGAAATTGCAGAACATTTGAATATTTGTGAACGCAAAGCTGATGAAGCAGAACGCGAAGCACAAGCATCTTTGGAAGCATTTTATATTGAAAAATTGCTTAAAGAAGGCCAAAGAATTGAAGGTGTTGGATTTGTGTCGCAAGTGGAAGATGGCTACATTGTAGTAGAGCATGAGCATGGCTCAGTGCGTATAGATATGCCAAAAGGTCAAAATGACGAATTGCTAGTAAATGCAAATGCGGCATACATAATTGGTGCAAAAGTAAATGTTCAAGTTACAGGGGCAAATCCAAATACCGGCGTTGTAATGGGACGCGAAATTT
>JAFZND010000144.1 GCA_017553065.1 Clostridia bacterium | reverse complement strand
CCATACTCATACAAATTTTTCACATGCCAAAGGCACAATAGAAGACAATGTGCTAGCAGCACGTAAAAAGGGTTTAAAACAAATTGCCATTACTGAGCATGGTTTTGATCATACTGCGTATGGCATTACTCGTGGAGAGTACAACATAATGCGCATGGAAATTGAAAAATTGAATGCCAAATATGATGACATTGATGTTTTTTGCGGTATTGAGGCAAACTTGCTTAATATCAATGGTGACATTGATGTAGATAAAAACGAACGCAAAGCCATTGATGTTTTGGTTGTGGGATTTCATAAAGCATTTAGAATATATAACCCAAAAGCTTTCTTTACATTTTTTGTTCCAAATGTACTTGGAATTGGTAGACATTCCAAAAAGGTAATTGCTCGCAATACACAAGCATATATAAAAGCATTGAAAAAATATCACATTGATATACTTGCACACTTAAAATCTAACGGATGTATTGTTGATCCTGTTGCGATAGCAAGAGTGGCAGTAGAGCGTGGTACATATATTGAACTAAATGGAAAAAGAATTGATTTTACACCAGCAGAAATTGAGGGAATGGTAAAAACAGGTGTGAAATTTATTGTAAGTAGTGATGCGCATCGTCCAGAACGAGTAGGCGAAAATCATAGAGGTATGAATATTATTGAAAAATATAATATTCCACCAGAGCAAGTGGTAAATTTGGAAAGAATTCCACATTTTAAAAATTGTAATAAAGATGTTGAGGAGTAAAACTTATGTCCTTTGCTTACAAAGCAAAATTAGAGGTGCTAAAGCAAAATATTGATAACGATTGTTGTGCAATAGCTTTTCTTAGTGCAATAATTAAATGCAGTGGACAACTTAATATTAGTGATGGACATCCTGTTGTGGAGATATTTACCGAAATAGAAGAACTCTACGACAAAGTGAATGCTATTGTAAAGCAATATTATGGCAAGGAATGCACATTAGATATTGCAGACGAAAGCATTATTGCAAAATCTACAAGGTATAGAATTACTTTGCCAGATGGCATTACAGAGCAGTTACTTGTGGATTTGGGTATTATGTCACTTGGAGTTGATGGATACAAAGAAATCAATAATGGTATAACGCCATTTATTATTCAAGATGACCATTGCAAAATTAGTTATATTAAAGGTGCATTTGTAAGTTGTGCAACTTCAAACATCGTAATTAAGAATTATAACAACGAAACAAAAAACAATAGTGGATATCATTTGGAATTTGTATTCAATTTTGAAAATTTGGCAGATGATTTTGTAAAACTTTTGCAAGAATTTGATATTCCAGCAAAAGTAACAATGCGCAAAAATTCACCTATTGTGTATATAAAAGAGTATCAAATAATATGTGACACTTTGGCATTAGTTGGTGCATATAAGGCGGTGCTAGAATTACAAAATGAAGCAGCAATTAGAGAACTTAGAAATAATGTGAATAGGCAAACTAATTGCATAAATGCAAATTTAAATAAAACAGTACAAGCTTCTGTAAAACAATTAGAAGCAATAAAAGTGATTCAGCAAACAATTGGGCTTGAAAATCTTGATGATGACCTAAATGAATTGTGTCTAATAAGATTAGCAAATCCTGATGAAACACTTGAAAAGTTGGCTGAATTATATACTGCAAAGCATATTACAAAAAGTGGTATAAACCACAAACTTGCAAAAGTAATAAAAATTGCAGAAGATATAAAAAATAATAAATACTAAAATATGTTCCACTCTGTGGACAATGATTGTAATAAAATACTAAAGGAGGTAGAAAATGGGAAACTTTGTTCACTTGCATTTACACACTGAATATAGTTTGCTTGATGGTGCTGCACGCATAAAAAGAGTAGTGCAGGTTGCCAAGAGTATGGGCATGCCAGCTATTGCTATGACAGACCATGGCAATATGTATGGCGCAGTAAAAATGTTTGACGAATGCAAAAAACAAGATGTAAAACCAATTATTGGTTGTGAATTTTATGTTTGTGATGATTTGCATGTAAAAAGTGGCAAAGTAAAGCTTGCACACTTAATATGTCTTGCAAAAGATGAAATTGGCTATAAAAATTTGTGTAAGTTAAATTCCGTTGCTTTCTGTGAAGGTTTTTATTACAAACCAAGAATTGACTATAAACTCTTGGAACAATACAAAGAAGGTTTAATTGTGTTATCTGCATGTCTTGCAGGTGATATACCACAATTAATTTTGAAAAGACAATTTGATGAGGCAGAAAAATTAGTAAAGTGGTTTAAAGATACATTTGGTGATGATTTTTATTTGGAACTACAAAATCATGGTCTTGCAGAGCAAGTAGAAGTAAATCACATGTTGCACGAATATGCCAAAAAATACAATATAAAATTGGTGGCAACAAATGATGTGCACTACATAAATCGTGAAGATGCAGAAGTGCAAGATGTGCTAATGTGTGTGCAAATGGGCAAAACACTTGACGACCCAGATAGAATGAAATTCCCTAATGACGAATTTTATTTTAAATCATATGAAGAGATGCAAGCCGCTTTCCCTAATGATGAAGAAGCACTAGCAACCACACTGGAAATTGCTGATAAATGTAATTATGCATTTGACTTTGGTCATTATTTGTACCCTAAATACAATCCAGCAACGGGACAAGACCCTGTGGATTATTTGCGTGACCTTGTGGAAGCGGGAATAATTAGAAGATATGGAAAAGAGACAAAAGAAATTCGTGACCGCGTGGAATACGAATTTAGTGTTATTCAAAAAACGGGTTATATTGAGTATTACCTAATTGTTTGGGATTACATAAATGCTGCACGCGAAATGGGATGTGCAGTTGGCCCTGGCCGTGGTTCTGGCGTTGGCTCAATTATTGCATACTTAATTGGTATTACTGATGTGGACCCATTAAAGTATGGTCTATTCTTTGAGCGTTTCTTAAATCCAGAGCGTGTTAGTGCGCCCGACTTTGATATTGACTTTGAAGATTCTCGTCGCCAGGATGTAATAGATTATGTGCGTGAAAAATATGGTGATGAACGCGTTGTAAAGATTATTACATTTGGTACTATGGCAGCAAAAAACGCAATTAAAGATGTTGGTCGTGTTTTGAAAATCCCTTATAGTGAAATGGATAGAGTTACCAAAAACATACCAAATACTGTCAAAAGGCCTAATATAATTGCCAAAGTATTTGGAATTAAACCTGGTGACAAAGGTCAAGATGAAAGTGTGCCAGAACTTGTGGCAATGTACAATGAAAATGAAGATATTAAGCGTGTAATTGACATTGCATGGAAATTGGAAGATAGCCCAAGGCAAACAGGTATTCATGCTTGTGGTGTAATCATTGGTGGCGATGTACTTGATAAACATTTGCCACTTGCAAAAAATGCTGATGATGTTACAACTCAATTTGAAGGTGGCGAACTAGAAAGATTGGGTCACCTAAAAATGGACTTTTTGGGCCTTAGAAACCTTAGTGATGTAAAGAATGCTATTGAATATGTAAAACAAAATCATGGTGTAGAAATCAATTTTGAAAATTCTGATTATGCAGACCCTAATGTGTACAAACTTATTTCAACTGGTAACACTAAAGGTATATTCCAAATTGAATCTGCAGGATTCCAAAAGTTCATGAAAGAATTGCAACCAACATGCCTTGAAGATATTATAGCTGGAGTGTCGCTATATCGACCAGGCCCAATGGATAGCATTCCTACATTCGTTAAAAACAAACACAACCCTGAGGGCATTACATATGTAAGCCCACTTATGAAGCCAATACTAGATGTTACTTATGGCTGTATTGTATATCAAGAGCAAGTGATGCAATTAGTCCAAGCACTTGCAGGATATACACTATCACGAGCTGATGCTGTGCGTAAGTACATGGGTAAAAAGAAATTGGCAGACCTAAAAGCAGAGCGTGAAGTATTTATTCATGGTTGCGAAGCAAAAGGTAATTCAAAAGCAGTGGATGGCATATTGAAGCGTGGCACAATGGATGAGGCAACTGCCAATAAACTTTGGGACGAAATGGAGAAGTTTGGTAGTTATGCATTCAACAAATCTCACGCTGCAGCATATAGTTACATTACATACCAAACTGCATACCTAAAAACATATTATGAGCCAGAATTCTTAACTAGTGTGCTTAATAACAGAATCACTAACCAAGATGAAATAAAGAACTATATTGCTTATGCAAAGAGTGAAAAAATTGAAGTGCTTCCACCAGATATCAATAAGAGTGATGTGTACTTTACGGTAAAAGATGGCAAAATTCGTTTTGGTCTTGCTGCACTTAAAAATGTTGGTATTTCTGTGATGGAAAGTGTAATTGCCGAGCGCAAAGCAAATGGCGAATTTAAAGATTTAAATAACTTTATCTCAAGAGTGGATGTTCAAGCACAAAACAAACGCTGTGTGGAAAGTTTGATTCTTTCTGGTGCATTTGATTCGTTTGGTGTAAAACGTAGTCAACTAATGCATGTGTATGCAGGCGTAATTGAGCGTGTGCAACAAGATAGAAAGAAAGCAGCAACGGGCCAATTTAGTTTGTTTGATGGATTAGAAACTGATGATTTTGCAAACACCATTGTTTATCCAAACATTGATGAATTTGATAATGCTACAAAACTAAAATTAGAAAAAGATGTTGTAGGCGTATATATTTCTGGTCATCCATTGAGTGGTTACCTAAGCAAGTTTAGAGAATACAATCTTACTGCTGATATGCTTGATGCAGGTGAAGTAGAAGAAATGCAAGTGGACGATGAAGATGTTGAGCAAGTGGTAGAGTATGATGGCTTAAGTGATGGCATGGATGTTACATGTGGCGGAATAATTACAGAAATTAAAAAGTTATTTACCAAGAATGGAAACAAAGAAATGGCATTTGCAAAACTAGAAGATTTGTATGGAACTATTGACTTAATGTTCTTCCCAAATGTGTACGCTAGATTAAAAGAAGAACTAAAAGAAGATAGTATGGTTACCGTAAAAGGCAAGTTATCCATAAGAGATGGCGAAGCACCAAGCGTGCTAGTAGATAGCATTACTCCATGGGAATCTGAAAATGCCGAAACAGAGGGTGAACAAAAGACAGAAGAAAAACCAAAGACATTGTATTTAAAATACAATCTAATAGATAAAAATTTGCATGCATCTATTTTTGAAGTGCTCAAAAATTATTTAGGTGCAATACCTGTAATAGTAAAATGTAGCGCAGAAAATAAGACATACAAATTGAATATTTGTGTGGATGGCTCAAATAACCTAATAAATGAACTTATGGCATATATACCAGAAGAATTTATAAAATTAGTATAAAAAATACCAGCATCATGCTGGTGTTTTTTATTCATCTTCATCTTCATCATCAATTGTTTGCTTGCCCATATCGCTAGAATTTTCTGCTTGTGGCAAAGCGTGACTAGGTTGCAATTTTTCTTTTTTCTTAAAAGAAATTTGGAAATGCCCTTTACCTTTGATTACAATGAATGTAAGCATAAGTGCGGCCACACCTATCACAAAGTAAATAATTCTGCTGATTACACTGCTTTGTGAACCAAACAAACCTGCAACAAAATCAAATTGAAGTAGGGCAATACTAAGCCAGTTGATACATCCTACAACTGTGAGTAATAATGAAAAAAATGCTAACATATTTAATAACCTCCATTTTTTATTATTTTGGTTAAATGCTAGCAATATTATTCATATTTATTTATCAGGAATTAGTGCCACTTCAAATTTGTCGTAATGATAACTTTCCACAAATTCGTCTGGACTAAATACTGCACTATTAAATAGGATAAAATTCTTTATGTGTTTTACAAGTACTATTGGTGTAGGATTATCTAATTTTTCGCATGCATACGACACATATGATTCAAACTTATGCACATCAAATGAATCAATTTCAAATATAAAATCTTTTACAATTTTACCATCTACTAGGTTTTTTGCCCAAATACGCATTTATATTCTCCTAAAACATATTATAGGTATAATACACTAATGATAAGAAATTGACAAATAATTTAGATAAATCATAGTATATTTTTGTAAATTAAGAATATGATAAAAAAGGCAGAAATGTAATTTAATTTCATTGACATAATTATAAAAAACTAGTACAATAACTGCGTCTTTAAAAATTGAAGGCATTTTATTTTTTTACAATTAGTACATTTGATAAGATTATATCAAATTTACAAGGGGAGTATTTATGGAAGGCAACGAGGTATTTTTAACAAAAGAAGGATATAAGGAATTACAAGATCGTCTTGCATACTTAAAGAGTGAAGGCAGAGTAGATGTTGCAAACAAAATTGCTGTTGCTCGTTCTTTTGGTGATATTAGTGAAAATAGTGAGTATGATGCTGCAAGAGAAGAAGAGGCACAATTAGAGCAAGAAATTGCTATTATTGAAAATCAACTTCGTAATGCAAAAATCATTTCTAAAATGAAAGTGGATGAAGATGTAATTAACATTGGTGCAACTGTGGAAGTCCTTGATTTGCAATGGAAAGACAAATTCAGCTTTAAAATTATGGGTAGCTATGATAGTGATCCATCCAAAGGTCTTATTTCTAACGAAAGCCCAATTGGCAAAGCTCTTATGGGCAAGAAAGTTGGCGATGAAGTGTTTGTAGAAACACCAGACCCAAATGATAATGATATGAAAGTGAAAGTATTATCAATAAAATACTAATAAAAAACACCCACATGGGTGTTTTTTGTTATTCTTTTTCTTCTTGTTCTTGTATTACCACATCCACATATTGTGTTTCATTTCTGGTAATTGCTTTCCATTTTGGTTTTGATACAGCGCCCACAAATATTGCTATGGCATATATTATCATAAAGAATGGGAATGCGAGAACAGGTTTCCAAAGTTTTTTGATATTTTCTTTGCCAATAGTTTTGCGTTCTAGTACAATAATTAGTATTGCTTGCAAAATAAATGGAACAATAAAGAAGAATATAAGTGCAATTAGCAAGAATTTTAGGAACACTTGCATATGCGCCATGTCACCTATTGCCAGCGTCCAACTAAAGTCGTATACATAGTAAAATGGTATCCATGTGCAACATACTACTGCAATTGGAATAAATAGTAGGGTAAAGAATACATCTAGGTAGCTAAGGTTAAGTGTGCAGAAGAATTTGCCTAAGCACTTTAATCCATCACTCCAAAATAAGTTCCAAGAACCCTTACCAAGTCTTACAAGTCTATTGAAAGTGTCTTTTAGTGTGCTTGGTTGGTCATCATAAACAATGGCGTCACGCACATATGTGCTTTTGTAACCTTTATATAAGTGTTTCACGCCAAATTCATTGTCTTCAATGAGTCCAAGGGCAGTCCAACCGCCATCAGCTTTGATAATATTTGAACTAAACATCATTCCTGAGCCAGCTAGTAATTGATTGATTTTGAATGCTTTGCGTGTGTGTGCGCTAAATCTATTGTCACGCAAGTACCATAAGCCAGAAATACCTGTGTAAACATTTTGAGTTAAATTTTTGCTTGCATTTTTGCCTCTTGCCATTTGGTAGCCGGCTGCATATGCATCATTCATCTTTGAAATATAATCTGGGTGTACCACATTATCTGCATCAAAACGAATAAATGCATCGTATGAATCAGGATATTCTTTTAGTAGTTGTTCAATTCCACCTTTTAGGGCATACGCAGCACGAGCATGTGCTGGGTCGTTGTCGTTTATCTCGTATACTTTTGCACCTGCTTGCCTTGCTTTTTTTGCAGTTGCATCAGTACAATTGTGTGCAAATACAAATATATCGAATTTGTCGGCAGGGTAGTTTTGCTTTTGTATACACTTGATTGTGTCTTTAATTACCAACTCTTCATTTCTTGCACATATAATTACCGCAAAGCGATACTTTTTCTTTGATTTTTTAAAGTTTTTATATGGCAACCAGCAAAGCAATATGTACAAAATTTGATATATAAATGCAATACTAATAAATATGAGCAGTACATTATTTATTGTGGTTAAAACATTATAAAATGTTGTCATGTTTACTTCCTTTTGTAAAAGTATATTTATTTATCCATAAATCATTGTAACAAATAAAATGTTTTTCGACAAACAAAAAAATCTACATAATAATATGTAAATATTGTAAATTTTGTGTGATAAGTAAATTTTGTAGTTTTAAATATATTGACACCGCTATTTTATTTTGATAAAATACTCATGCAATTTAATAATTGATTTTATCTGCAGAAGTACTCAAGAGGCTGAAGAGGCGCCCCTGCTAAGGGTGTAGTACGGGAGACCGTAGCGAGAGTTCAAATCTCTCCTTCTGCGCCAGACACTTTGTTTCCACCAAACAAGGTGTTTTTTTGTTTTGAAAAAGCAAAAAGTAAGTGATATTATATTGGTATGGAATTAGTAAAAAGCACTTGGACAAAAAGTGATATACAACAATTTAATAAATACCTTAAATCTTTTAGTAAAGGTGAAGATAAGGCAAAGTGGGAACAAAGGATAATAAATACCAAAATGCCATGCATTGCTGTGCCTAGCGAAAAGGTAAGGCAAATTGTAAGGACTATTGCAAAAGGTAATTATATTAGTTTTATTGATCTTTGGCCATGGGATAATGCAACAACTACTTTTGTTGTGGGTGGATTGATTTGCAAAATCAAAGATTTTGACTTGCAAAAAAAGTATTTAATTAAGTATTCTAGGTGTGCAGACAATTGGGCCACGATTGACACAATTAAACCTAAGATAACAGATAAAAATAGGCAAGATTATGTGTCGTTTGCGTGTGTGTGTGCAAAGAGTAAACATATATTCACTAGAAGACTTGGTGTAATATTACTTCTTAAAGCGTTAGATGAGAAAACAATTGATAAAACAATTGAAGTAATTAAATCGTTATATGATGAGAAGGAATATTACGTAAATATGTCTGTTGCCTGGCTGGTGGCGGAATGTTTTACAAAGTTTAGAGACAAAACTAGTTTACTATTTGAGACTGGTACTTTAAATAAATTTGTAAACAATAAGGCCATATCAAAATGTCACGATAGCTTTAGAGTGAGTGACAGTGATAAAGAATTGTTGAAAGAATATAAAATTAAATAAATTTATTATATAAAATTGTGATAAATATACATTCGTGCTATTATATACATATAAGAATACAAAGGAGGATTTTGCAATGGCAGAAGAAAAAGAAGTAGCTAAAGAAAGTGAGAAAAAAGAAATTGTTGTAACAAAAGATGGTTTGGCAATGGTTTTTGCATTGGTATCACTTTGTTTGGTAGTTCTATACAAAGTGCTCACAGCATTTGGTGTATGGAGTAGTGTATTGTTTGGCATTATGGCAGTAGTTGTGTATGGACTTACAATTGCAGGCGCAATTTTATCATATTTGCAAAACAAAAAATGTACATTGTGGGTTGTGATTAATGCTGCATTATTTGCACTATCAGTTTTGATATTACCATAATAAAAAACACTGCTATTAGCAGTGTTTTTTTAATTCTTTTTCAATTAAATTTACAATTGTTTTTTGGCTACCCGTAAATGTAATGTGTTCGTATAAATAATCTAATATTTTGCGTGTATCAGAAAATAATCTATTTTTCTTTTCTTCAGTGGTACCTGCAACATCGCACAAGTTATCATATCGATCGCAAAGTTTTATAAACAATGCATAAGTTGTCATATTCTCCATTTTGTGTGATAAATATTCTGCTTTGCCACCTTTTATAATGTGTGGCACTTCTTTTGCAGTGGATAATTCCATAACTAAGCTTGCTACTTCGTTTCCAAAATTATCTACAAGTTCTCTGTAACTTGTGTAAGTATCTTCTAGTGTGTCGTGCAAAAGAGCTGCAATGTAAATCATTTCGGCGTTATGTGATGGCTTGTACATGCGAGTTAGTTCGGCGACTCTTATTGGGTGAGTAATGTATGGCCTGCCATCATCGCGTAGCTGACCCTCATGCTTTTTTGTGGCAAAATCTATTGCTTTTTCAATTTTTCTTGCACCCGCACCAAACTGAAGTATTAAACTATCTAAATATTCTTTATCTTTCATTTTTTCTAACCTATATTATGCTTTACAAAATAATAATAATTATTTTTTTGGTTTTTGGCAACTAAATGATAGTGTTTGGCGTTTTATTTGTATTGTGTTATAATATTTTTAGAGGTAAAAAATATGAGTAGATATGTAATTACAGGAGCAAGTGGCCACATTGGAAACAATCTTGTCCGCTATATCAACAAAATTGAGCCAGACGCAGATATTATTGCATTAACTAGAAGACAAGTAACAAAAGAATTGGATGGTGCAGAATGTACACAAGTGATTGGCAATATGTATGAACGCAAATTTTTGGAAGAAAACATACATGAAGGTGATATTGTAATTCATCTTGCTGCATTTATTGATTTGAATAACAGAAACAAGCGTATTGCAAAAAAGGTAAACTATCAAATGACAAAAGATATTTGTGATATTTGCCTTAAAAACAAGGTAAAGAAGTTTGTGTATGTAAGCAGTGTAGATGCTATTGCCAAAAAGAACGTTGTGGGTAAACTTGCAGAACCAGAAAGTTACGACTACAAAAAAGTTCACGGCAATTATGCCAAAACAAAAGCAAAGGCATCACAATATGTGCTTAATGCTATTAAAGCAAATGAAAGTTTTAATGCAAGCATAGTAATTCCAAGTGCTGTAATTGGTATTAATGACTATAAACCAAGTGCCATTGGTAATGTAATTTGGCATGTTGTTAAGGGCAGACACGAATTTGGTATCCCTGGCGGATACAATTTTGTGGATGTAGAAGATGTGTGCGAAGCAATACATGCTGTGGCAAATAAGTGGGATAGAGAACAATATATTCTTGGTGGCAATAATGTGACAGTGCGTGAGATGTACGAAGCAATTAACAACTGCATGCATTTAAATAAAAAGCCAACAATATTCCCAAGATTTTTAGCTTACGTTGTGGCACCATTTGTGGATGTAATTAATTTTGAAACAATTAAAACACTAAAGCAAAATCATGATTATAATAGTGATAAAGCAATTAAAAACTTGAATTATCATATTACATCGTTTGAAAAAACAATTGACAAAACTGTGGCATGGTTTAAAGATTATTACGGCAAATAACATTTCAAGAGACAATAACATTGTCTCTTTTTTGTTTTTTAATTTAGTAATTTTGAATAATAAAATAATTTAGTTGAATTGAAAGCATTTTTATTGTATTATATAATTAGTATTTTTGTTGGAGATAAAACAAAATGAAAAAATATTTAAAATATTTTGCAATTGCACTTAGTTTAATATTTGTGTTCTTACCAGTCTTGGTTGGTAGTTCTAATGTATATGCCAAATCATACACGCTTAGTGCTGATGATTATGGTAGAACAATTGAGCTTGGAACAGATTTATCTGATTCTGAATTGTACAGCATGCTTGGTTATCGTTCAAGAAATTTTGGTAGAGGTAGTGTGAGAACAAAGACCTTTGCTGATATTATTTACTTGGATTTATCAGGTGATGCAAATACAAACAAAAAGATTAAATCTCTTAATGGATTAGATAATCTTGATTTTGGTGGAGTAAAAGTACTAAGACTTGATTACAATAATATTTCTAGTATCACTGCAGAAGAATTGCAAACATTTACACACCTTGAAACATTGATTGTTAGAAATTGCAATTTGGAAACAATTGATTTATCTGGGCTTCAACATTTAAGATATCTTGATTTATCTGGCAACAATATTACATCTATTAAACTAAATAAGATGGTTGTAAATACAGAACTTGAATATACTAAGAGCGCAAGTTTTCACTTTGAAGGTTCTGGTAATACAATTGTTTGGGATGAAACAAAAGACACAACAACTTATGTAAATTTGTCAGATAACCATATTTCGAGTTTGAGTGATATTAATTTACCAGAAGATAAAGATGGTTGTGTGGTGGATTTATATAATAATGGTATTGTTGGCTATGATAACACTTTTGAACACTTAACACTAAATCTTGGCTTGCAAGGATTATCTAGCGATCATGTGTATACCGAAACTAAGGATGATGATACGCACAACTATGTATTCATTAGTACAAAGTTATACTATATGCCGGTAAGTGATGACACAATTAAATTTGTATTATCAAGGTCATATACAGAAAATGGTGTGGCAAAGGCAGAAACAATTGAGATAAGCAACTCAACCTACTCTGAAGCATCACAATTCACGCTAGGCGTTGGTACTTATACACTAAAAGTGTATAAAGGCGAAGCAGAAGATTATGAAAGTGAAATAACAAAGAATTACAAAGCACTCACATTTGATGCTATTCCTACAACACCTCAACATGTGTATGTG
>JAFZND010000143.1 GCA_017553065.1 Clostridia bacterium | reverse complement strand
TTTATCAACAATTATTATTACAATAGTACTATTTTGTAACAACATATTTAATCGTATCTTTACAGATAAAGATACATATATCATTCTTCTTAGCATGTTGCCAACCATATTCTTTACTGCCCTATATACACCATTTAAAGGGTATTTATGGGGTGAAGAAAGATATTTTGCTGTAAGTTTTATTGAACTAATGGAACAAATGATACGTATATCATCATGCATTATTCTATTCACATTTTTTAAAAACATTAGTATTATTTTGCCTGCCGGACTTGGACTTAGCATTGCTTGTGCATTAAGTTGTATAATTGGTATTATCATATTTTTTTGTGTTGGCGGAAAATTATCTAACCCACATGGGTACATAAAACAGGTATTCATTACCACTGCACCACTTACTGCCACACGAGTTGCAGGAAGTTTTATGACACCATTGATTAATATTATTTTGCCATTTAGTTTAATTGCTATTGGATATTCAGATAGTCAGGCAATGAGCGAAATTGGTATTGCCCTTGGCATGACACTGCCATTGCTATTTGTTCCAAGTGCTGTCACCATGTCACTTGGCATGGCAATTACTCCCAAACTTGCCACATTAAAGCAAACAAACAAAAATTTTGCATTATGCAATCAAATAAATAGTTCTATTACTTTTACATTATATAGTTCAATACTATTTGTCCCACTATTCTTTGGCCTTGGCAATGAAGTTTGCTCATTTTTATATGGCAACATGCAAGCTGGCATATATTTAGAAAAATTTGCATGGCTAATTATTCCAATGGGTCTTAGTCAAATTAGCACATCAATACTAAATTCATTAGGTGAAGAAAAAAGCTCATTTAAATACTTTTTGATATCAAGTTGTGTAATTATTGCCCTTATTGCAACATTACCTAAAATTGCTGGCATTTCTGCCTTATTTATTGCACTTGGCATGGGAAACATGCTTACATTCACATTAAATATACTAAAAATCAATAAAATAACAGGCAAAAAGGGCACATACATGCGAAAATGCACAATTATGACCATAATATCACTTGTGGTTGGTTACTTTATCAATCTAGTGTATAATGTATTAATTTTTGTGTTCCCTAATGTAGTTACATTACTTCTTTGCTTTCCAATTAGTGTAGTTACTTTATTTGTGATGTTGATGTGCTTTGGCCTTATTGACTTTGAATTAATAAATAACATTACCAAAAAACTAAAGTCGAAAAGTATAAAAGCTAAATAAAAAGAAATAATCAAACTATGATATATACTCTAATTTGTCGTAGTTTGATTGTCTTTTTAACAGTATTTTTATTAATACGCTTTATGGGTAAGCGTCAAATTGGCGAAATGCAACCTTTTGAATTTGTGGTTACATTAGTTATTGCAGACCTTGCCACTATTCCCATGTCAGATACTGCACTACCACTTTTACACGGAATAATTCCATTATTTACACTTGTATGCTTGCACTATTTACTTTGTTTGTTATCTAGAAAAAGCACAAAATGGAGAAAATTGATTAATGGAAAACCAATAATTGTAATTGGTACAAACGGAGTTGATTATGAGGCATTAATGCGATTAAATATGAGTTTTAATGATTTAATTGAAGGGCTTAGAACTGCCGGCTACTTCAACCTAGAGGAAGTACTATAT
>JAFZND010000017.1 GCA_017553065.1 Clostridia bacterium | reverse complement strand
GTGTCATATTCTTTTAAAGCTGGTTTGTTTATTGTATCTACATATTTTAGATAACTAAAAGTCCTGCCAACTTCTCCGTCGCAATAAATATCTGCATGCTTACCTATTTGCTCTAGTGCTAATTTTAAAGCAATACCAGAACCAATACAGTCACCATCTGGACGCACATGAATAAATATTGCAACATTATTTGAATTGTTTATTGCCTCAACTAATTCATTTGAAATTTTCATCATATACCTACTTTTTCAAGTCGTTAATAACTTCTTCAATATGTTCGCTATAATCTAGAGTTTCATCTAATATAAACTCCAAAAATGGCATTTTGCGTATGTTTAACTTTTCACATACACTTTTTCTAATGTATCCTGCAGAATGTAAAATTTGGTTAAATACTTCGTATTTATCACCCTTTGGACAAAATACAGAAACATATACTTTACTTAGTGATAAATCATTTGTTGTATCCACTCGGGTTACAGTAATAATGCCCTGAATATTAGGATTTTTTATATCATAAGTAAAAATTTCACTTATATACTTTTGAATTTCTGCATTGATTTTTGGAATTCTACTACTCATGGCTACTGCCTCCTTAAATTCTATATTCTATTCATTACATACACTTCAATAATATCATCAACTTTGATATCGTTAAAGCCACGCAATTTGATACCACATTCAAAGCCTGCTTTTATTTCTTTTGCTTGATCTTTACCGCTTTGTAATGTTTCAATTTCAGTATCTGCTACTACAATGTTATCACGCAATACTCTTGCTTTTGCACCGCGTTCAACTCTACCATCTTGTACATATGAACCTGCAATTGTTCCAACAGAACTAATCTTAAACAAATGTCTAATTTCAACATGTCCAATAATTTCTTCTTCAAATTTAGGTGTAAGCATACCATTAATTGCTGCGGTAACATCATCAACAGCATCATAAATAACACTATAATTCTTGATTTCTACGCCGTTGTGTTCTGCCAATGTCTTTGCCTTTGCTTCTGGGCGCACATTAAAGCCAATAATCACGGCATCGCTTGCTTGAGCAAGTGTTACATCACCTTCAGTGATTCCACCCACTGCTGCATGAATTACTTTTACTTCTACTTCATCATTTTTAATTTTTTCAAGAGTTTGTTTTAATGCTTCAGATGAACCATTTACATCCGCTTTAACAATAATATTTAACACTTTCATCTCATGGTCAGCTGACTTTTTCAAGAAGTCTTCCAAAGTAATACCATTGTTTGCATTAGATTTTTCTTCTTGTAATTTTGTTTTGCGTTCGTAAATAATGTCTTTTGCAAGTTTTTCTTCTACAACATATGCTTTGTCGCCAGCAACAGGAACATCACTAAATCCTAGTACACTTGCAGGTGTGCTTGGACCTGCTTCTTTGATACTCTTTCCATTGTAGTCCATCATGGCTCTAATTCTGCCACT
This sequence comes from Clostridia bacterium, assembly GCA_017553065.1. Taxonomy (GTDB): domain Bacteria; phylum Bacillota; class Clostridia; order Christensenellales; family UBA1242; genus UBA11490. The sequence continues at coordinate 6,896 of JAFZND010000017.1, read as the reverse complement.
AGAAATACCTGAAAGAATATAATCGCCAACATGCAATGTACCATTGCGCACAAGCACTGTTGCCATAACACCGCGACCTTTGTCAATCTTACTTTCAATCACATAACCTGCTGCTGGTTGAGTAGGATCAGCTGTCAATTCTTCCATATCTGCAACTAGCAATACCATTTCAAGCAATCTATCAATACCAAGACCTGTTTTTGCAGAGATAGGCACACAAATAGTACTGCCGCCCCATTCTTCTGGTAACACATCATGTTCTGTGAGTTGTTGTTTTACTCTTTCTGGATTTGCTTCAGGTCTATCCATTTTGTTAATAGCAACAACCATTGGAATACCTGCTGCTTTTATGTGTGATATTGCTTCAATTGTTTGTGGCATCAATCCATCATCTGCCGCAACAACCAATATTGCCATATCTGTAACCTTTGCACCACGCGCACGCATACTTGTGAAAGCTTCGTGTCCTGGTGTATCAATAAATGTGATTTTTCTACCATTTACATCTACAGAGTATGCACCAATATGCTGTGTAATACCACCTGCTTCGCCAAGTGTAACATTTGTTTTTCTAATAGCATCAAGAAGACTAGTTTTACCATGGTCTACGTGACCCATAACTGTTACAATTGGTGGGCGTTTTTGTTGATTTTAACCCATTACTTCAAAAATATCGTGCAATTGTTCTTCTGCTTTCTTTTATAATTTTTTCTATAAATTTACAACAAATTATTATTCCACAAGTTCAGCTGTTTGGAAATCAATAACAGAATTTATTGTTGGCATCATGCCCAACATCATAAATTTCTTTATGATTTCTACGGCAGGTTTACCAATCTTTTCACTTAAAATTTTAACAGTTAAATTGTCAGTAGTAATTGTTGCTTTATCAATGACTTGCTTTTCTTGAACTTCTTCTACTTGCTTTGCCTTTTTAACCTTTCTTACTCTGCCAATCTTATCTTCATCATAGTCACTATCAAAATCAATATAACCCATACGGATTTTTGATTTGATACTTAATCCTTTTGAGTTTTCTACATCGTGGGATTTTGATTTATTTTTATTGCCAATAGTGCGTTCTGGTTTTTGAACAATATCAATTTCTGGTGTTCTGCCAAATGTACGCTTTTGTTGTGGTTTTTGGGTACCACCAAAACCTGCTTTGCCATCTGCATTTGTCCTGAAATTAGTTTTGCCACCATTCTCATTTCTACGTGCAAAAAAGTCACCTTGCTTACGTGGAGCAAAGTTTGTTGTTTTACCACCATCTTTTTTATTAAACTTATTTGCTTTTGGTTGAGCTAATTTTGAATCCTGTTTTACTTCTTCAACTGATTGCTCAACAGTTTGAGAAAATGTTCTTTCTCTATCCTTCAAACTTTTGCAATATGTATCCAATGCTTTGCGTGCTTTATTAATACCACCAACAAAAGCATTAAATTCACTGCCACTAAGCAATGCAGACAACGAACGCAAATTGTCAAATGTTAATGCATTTACATTTTTTTCTTGCTTATTTTCCAAATCAATTTTCCCCTTTATAATTCTGTTTTATAGCATCACTAAGATGCTCATCTAACACACCAAGTACTTTACAATTTCTATTTAGTACACTTTCTATTGTATAATCAAATTTTACTACTTCCCAAGAATGTAACTTTACAAGACGCAATAACTTTTCTTGTACTTTTTCACTTAATGTGTCGTCATATATAACCAGCACATTATTCTTCTTGCAAGTGCACAAATTATCATAGCCAAATACTATATTTCTGCTCTTTATTGCAAATCCTAAATAACTTGCTATTTTGTTATTCATTTTTCTCCTGCAATTCATCATAAATTTTTTCGGATATATTACATTTAAATGCTTTATTCAAAAGTTTTGATTTTGAGCACTTTGCCAAACATTCTTTTTTGTTGCAAACATATGCCCCACGACCTTCACTCTTTCCTTTTGCATCTAATTGAATAATACCCAAATTGTTGCGTGTTACTCGTATCATATCTTTCTTTGGATACATTTGTCTACAAGCAACACACATACGCATAGGTATTTTGTAATTAGACATTATTCAATATCTCCAAACTCATCTTCTGTGGATTCATCAAATAAATTTGTAAAATCTGCTGTTTGTTCTGCCTCTTCATTTTGCAAATCAAGACTAGGAACAGCACTCTTTGCCTTAACATCTATTTTCCATCCGGTTAATCTTGCTGCAAGGCGTACATTTTGACCACCTTTACCGATTGCAAGTGATAGTTTGTCATCAGGGACAACTGCCAAAGAAGCTTTTTCACTATTGTTTAATTCTACATGTAGAACTGTTGCTGGACTCAAAGCAGATGCAATAAACTCAGCTGCATTTTCACTATATGGAACAATGTCTATTTTCTCACCGCTTAATTCATTTACAATTGCATTTACACGCATACCTTTGTTACCAACACATGCACCAATCACATCTAATGTTGTGTTAGAACTGCTTACAGCAATTTTGGTACGATAACCAGCTTCTCTTACAATGCTCTTAATCTCAATTTCACCATTGGCAATTTCTGGAACTTCTAATTCAAACAATCTTTTTACAAAGTTTGCACTTGTTCTACTTAATTGAACATATGGCATATTGTAACTTTCGCGTACTGCCTTAACAAAGACTTTTACTCTGCTATTGATTGCATATTTTTCACCAGGAATACGGTCTTTTGGTCCAAGAATACCTTCTACTTCTGTAATACCCAAATCGCAATATACATTTTCGCCATCCACACGCCTTACAATTACTGTAAGCAATTCATCTTGCTTTCCACTAACTTCTTGCATAATTCTATTACGTTCTGCTTCACGTAGGCGTTGCATAACTACTTGTTTTGCTGTTTGTGCAGCAATACGACCAAATTCTTTTGGTGTTTCTTCTTGTTGAATTGTGTCACCAAGTTTGTATGATTTCTTAATTGTTTTTGCTTCTGCAAGTGAAATCTCTTTATCTGGATCTTCGACTTCTTCAACGACAGTTTTGTAACTATATACTTTGATTGTATTCTTTTCTGGATTTAGTTTTACATAAGCACTTTTGGCTTCGCCAAAATTTTTCTTATATGCACTTGTAAGTGCACTCTCCAATGCTTCTATAAAATAATCTTTACTAATTCCTTTTGTTGCTTCTAATTCTTCTAATGCTTGAAAAAAATCCTTATTTACCATTTGTTTAATTCTCCTATTTTTAAAACCTTAATTAAAATTTTATTACTGGTGTAATCAATGCTATTTTTTCTTTGTCAAATTTTAAATCTTTACCATTTAGATTTACCAAAACTTCACTATCCGTATGACCTTGTAGCACACAATCTAGCGTTTTTGATTTTTCGTATGGGACATAAAACTTTAATGTAACTTCTTTACCTTTGTACTTATTAAAATCATAGTCAGTCTTAATTGGCCTATCTAATCCTGGCGATGACACATTTAAATTGTATGAAGCGCCATCTGTTGGATCTAGTTCGTCCAAAGGTTTGTCAAGTGCCCTACTTACCATCTCACAATCATCTAAAGTAACACCTTCTGGCTTATCAATATAAACAATCAATGTCATACCTGTTACCAATTTTTTGTACTCTAAATCTACGAGCACCAAACCTAAATCTGTTACAATTTTTTCTATCAAAGGTTGGCACGATGTCAGCACTTTTTTGCCGTTCATATAAAAATCCCCCTAACAAATTTAAAAGTGGATTGTTTGTCAACCCACTTCTAGCATATTATTATTAGTAACTACATTGTATCATACATATATACAAAAATCAACGAAATTTATAGATTTAATTTGGCGAAACATTGTCGCTAATCAATTTTACAATCTCTGCTGTGGCAGTAGCGTCGTTAATTGCCCTATGTGCGCCCTCCAAACTTACACCCAAGCGCTTACAAATTGATGACAAAGTAAAGTTTTTTGCACCTTTTACTTCTTTTCTTGCAAGATACATCGCGTCCACTTGCCTGTTTGTAAATTTGTATCCAACTTTCACACCTACACTATTGATAAATCGATAGTCAAAATCTATGTTGTATGCCATGATTACACAACCATAGCAAAACTTATAAAAATCAACTATTACTTCGCTGATTGAATGTGCGCCCGCAACCATTGCATCAGTAATTCCAGTAAGTCTAGTAATTTCGCTAGGAATCTTAACTGATGGCTTAACAAAGCACGAAAATGACTCTGTGATTTGGCCGTTGTGCAATTTTACTGCACCAATTTCAATAATTTCATTAGATTTGTAATCTAATCCAGTTGTTTCTACGTCAAACACAACAACATCATTTTGCGCCAAAAATGCGTTTGGTTCTTTTGGAACATCAAAGAAATTGAATTGAGAGACACTCTCAACCTTCTCTGGTTTTACATATAAATAGTTTTCATTAACATCTTTTTGGACAACTTCATTGTCCCCTTGTTCCACAATTTTGCAAGTAGATAATGATTTTACTTTGAAGTTAAGCTTGCCCATATACTCTTCAATATCACCACCAACAATCACTTGCATATCATCAGCAAAAGCAAATTCATTATTTTCATCTTGCTTTAATGGGAAATACACACAATGCATATATCCCTGGCCATATTTTAGTGACCATGTGTAATAAGTTTTTATAGGATAATTTCCATTTTTATCTGGTCTTTTTGATGTAAATGTTTTTGCAAAAAAATACCTTACATTTCCGGCTATTTGGCATTTTTGCATAGCACTCTTTATTGTATTTAAATCAAATGCCACATTAGTCAAATTTTCACCAAATACTTTAATTAAATTTGTTACATTTACTTTGGATGGCTGACTAATATCTGCACCGATTGATTGCATCATTCTTTCATGATTTGCATCTAATGCCTTTGTGTAAATGTCACCTTCGCCACTCTTTTTCAAAAGTATTTCAAAAGTTTCAAATGAATTGTCATTTAGATATTTTGTGGCAACGGTTACAAAATCTTGAGATTGTAAATAATCATATACCGGTTCAGTAAGTTGTAATTCTATAGCAATCTCGCCACCTAAAGTCACATGTATGTTATCACGAGATACATCATTTTGTATGCTTGTGTAATGAGAATAAATGTACTTAAATAAAGTGTCTGTAACAACTTCTTCATCTACATAGTCTCTTTTTACTTTTACATCTACTTCTATAGTATTTTCGTAATACTCATTTATTAATTCTGCAATTCTATCTTTGTCACTTTGCTTGAAAGATGTACCATTTTTATATATAAATCTAAAACTTGTGTTACCAATTGTTGGATTGTAAACAACACCTACCAACTTTAGATGTTGGTAAGCATTGTTAGTTTGTTCATTTATATAAGTCATTATATCTTTCATTAGTAACAATCCTTCTTATTTAAAAACAAATAAATGCAGTATATCCACCACTATCACAAATGCAAATAATACAAATAATCCAACGCCATGAATCTTGGCTTCGATATCGCGCCTAATTGGTTTTTTGCGTATTGCTTCAATTATAACAAATACCATTCTCGCACCATCAAGTGCTGGAATTGGCAACCAGTTAAATACGGCTAAATTTACTGATATTACTGGGAATAACAATAATAAATTTATCAAATGTCTTGATGCAGTAGCAATTGTGCTAATCGTTGTAATTGGTCCACCTAAATCTTTAATGTTATATTGTCCAATAAGTATTTTACCAATTATCACTAAGCAATCCCACGCCATTTCACATGTTACTGGAAATGCCATATATAATGCTTTGCCAAACGAATATTTGTGATTTGTGGTTGTCACTCCAACAACACTAACCATTACAGGATTACCATGTTCATCTGTAATAACATTTCCATTTTCGTCCTTACTTTCTGTTTGATGTTTTCTAACAATAACATCAAGTGTTTCTCCATCTCTATCAATTGTAAGAACAATTGGTTCTGTATCACTAGCAGAAGAAATTAAGTTTGTAAATCCACCATTTAGAAATCTTGTTTTTGTTCCATCTACTCTTAGAATAACATCGTTCACTTCTAGTACTGGGCTACCAGTTTCATAAACAACACTATCTACTGAAGTTATCTTACTATATCCGCTTGAAGCAAATGCAAGCAAAAATATTGTAAATATAACTGCTGATAAGAAGTTGAAAAATGCACCACTAAATAAAACAATTAGGCGTTGCCACCATGGCTTACTATTAAAGTCGTCTTCTTCAGCAACTTCTTTATCCTCTCCGGCAAATGCACAGTAACCACCAAGTGGAACAATTCTAATAGAAAAAATCTCTCCACTTTTCATTTGTCTGGAAAAAATAGCTTTACCAAAACCAATGGAAAACTCTGTTATTTTAAACTTAAAAATTTTGCCAGCAGTATAGTGACCTAGTTCATGAATTACAATCATAATCATGAGCACTAAAATTGCAAGCAAAACATATCCAATATTAGTAAAAACTGTTGCCACACTACCAAGAAAACTAATCAAAATAATCTCCTTAAATAATTACAATTAAAGCAAAGAATAACAACACAAATGCTGAATTAAAAATTAATCCATCCATTCTGTCCATTACTCCACCATGCCCAGGGAAAATATTTCCATAATCCTTAACATCTGCATGGCGTTTTAGTAAACTTGCAAGAATATCGCCTATTTGAGATATTATTGCACCTACAAAACCCACAATTAGTATATGCCAAGCATTACCGCCAATAGCACTAAAATCGCTAACAAAACTAGGCGATAAATTAAATAATGCATACACCACAAAGGCACTAGCAACACCACCAACTAAACCACCAATGGCACCACTAATTGTTTTGTTTGGGCTAATTTTGGGACACAACTTTTTGCCTTTAAAAGTGATACCAGTAATC
>JAFZND010000142.1 GCA_017553065.1 Clostridia bacterium | reverse complement strand
TGCGTGCCAATGCTTATGGACACTGGTGGTAATTCTGGTAGCCAAGCATCTGTTACTGTTATTCGTTCGCTTGCACTTGGCGAACTTGAAACGCGTGATGTACTAAAAGTGCTATGGAAAGAATTACGCGTGGCAATATTACTAGGAATTACACTTGCAATAGCATGCTTTGGAAAACTCATGCTTATTGATAATTTGATTTTTGGCTTTACCGGCTACACACCTATTAGGTGTTTGATTGTGGCAATGGCAATGTTTGCAACAATATTTATTGCAAAACTTGTTGGTTGCACACTACCACTACTTGCTAAAAAGTTCAAATTAGACCCTGCCGTTGTGGCAAGCCCATTTATTACAACAATAGTAGATGCATTGTCACTTATCATATTCTGCTTGCTATCTATTGCAATACTAGGATAATAAAAATACCCTATTCATTTAGGGTGTTTTTTATTTATTTTTTGATATATTCTATTACTTTTGGTGCGCATATCAAAAACCAAGATGCATATTTTTGTGGATTTTTTACCATATCTAATGCCAATTTATCAATATCCACCCATTTTAGTTCACTTACTTCATCTTTGTTTATTTTGTATTCACCATCATATTTACCCACTATCACATGGTCATATTCGTACTCATACAAGTTTACATTAAACTTGGTAAGATATGTAAAACAAAACAATTCTTTTAAATCAATTGCCTTTACTTTGATGCCCACCTCAAATTTTAATCTTGTGGCAGCATCACCAAGTATGTCATCTGTCCTTGGGTGTGAACAACATGTGTTTGCAATAAGTCCGCCAGAATGATATTTGCCTTCTGCACGCTTTTGCACTAACATTTTGTTGCCGTTGTACAAAAACACACTAAATGCTCTATGTAAAATTGGCTTTGCATGAGCACTTGCCTTATCAAGTGTGCCAAGTTTTCTATCAAATATATCCACCAAAATTAAATCGTCCATCACTAATTCCACCTTACTAAAAATTAAAACAAAAAAGTTATTATATTTATTTGATTTATAAATGTAAAATATCAGGCAAGATGCCTGATATTTTTTTTACTCATAATACTTCTCCAAATATTCGTCATATTCAATTGCCTTATTAAATGTTACTGTATCTTCAATTCTAATAATTACATTTGCCACAGTTTGCATTAGCTCTTGGTCATGAGAAGTAAACAATATATTGCCTTTGTAATTTATCATACCTTTATTAAGCGCAGTAATGCTTTCCAAATCTAAGTGGTTTGTTGGCTCATCAAAAATTAGCAAGTTGCCACTAGTAAGCATCATTTTTGCTAGCATGCATCGTGCTTTTTCGCCACCAGATAGCACTTTTGCTTGTTTTAATCCTTCTTCACCACTAAATAGCATGCGTCCAAGCCAACCACGAAGGAAAGTTTGGTCTTTTTCTTCACTATATTCACCAAGCCAATCCACAAGCGTTTCATTATGTCCATCAAAATAATTGTTGTAATTTTGTGGCATATAGCTATATGTAATTGTTTTGCCCCATTTTACAGTGCCTGTGTAATCATTATCTTCACCAGCAAGGATTTTAAACAATGCAGATATTTTATTTTCTTTGCTACTTACAAATCCAATTTTATCGCCTTTATTTACTCTAAAGCTAACATTTTCAAAATATCCTTTTTTTGTTAAGTTTTCTACAATTAGTATATCATTGCCTGCTTCGCGTTCCACCTTGAAATCAATATATGGATATTTTCTGCTACTTGGTTTAATATCATTAAGAGTTAGTTTTTCCAACTCTTTTTTTCTGCTAGTTGCCTGCCTTGATTTGCTTGCATTTGCGCTAAATCTTGCAATAAACTCTTGCAATTCTTTGGCGCGTTGTTCCATCTTTTTGTTTTGTTCTTTTGCTTGCTTTAGCATAAGTTGGCTAGATTCATACCAGAAATCGTAGTTACCTGTAAACATATTTATTTGGCCATAATCTACATCACAAATATGTGTGCACACTTTATTTAAAAAGTGACGATTGTGGCTAACAATAATAAGAATGTTTTCAAAATCTAGCAAAAATTCTTCTAATGCACGTGTGGTAATAGCATCCAAGTTGTTTGTTGGCTCATCTAGCACTAGTATATCTGGATTACCAAACAAACTTTGAGCAAGAAGCACTTTCACTTTTACTTTTGGCTCAATAGCTGCCATAAGCATATGATGATATTTTTCATCCACCCCAAATTTATTAAGCAAATTTTCTGCATCACTTTCTGCATCCCAGCCATTCAATTCGGCAAATTCTGCTTCTAATTCTGCCGTTTTCATACCATCTTGCTCATTAAAATCTGGTTTGGCATACAATGCATCTTTCTCTTCCATTATTTTTACTAGTCGCTCATGACCATGAATAACTGTATCCACAGCAGTAAGGTTGTTGTATGCTTCTTGGTCTTGTTTTAGCACACTCATACGCTCATTTGGACTAATAATAACTTCACCCTTGTTTGGTGTTATTTCGCCAGTAAGAATCTTTAAAAATGTACTTTTGCCAGCACCATTTGCACCAATTATGCCATAGCAATTACCTTTAGTAAATTTTAAATTAACATCTTCAAATAATTTGCGGCCGCCAAAACGCAATGCCACATTTTCTACTAATACCATAAGTTCTCCTTAATTTCACTCCATTAAATAATACCAAATAGCACAATTAATGGCAAACAAAAAACAACCCAAAAGGGTTGTTTAATTGCTAATTACATTTCAGATATATTGTCACTATACAATCTTTCCAAAACTTCTTCTGCAAAATCTTCACTCAATTCACTTATTTTTGTTCTGCCAACACCCGTATTATAAAAAGATTTATATAACTTGCCTGCAGTAAGCACACCATCTTCACATTCCATGTTAATAGATTGCTTTGTTTTGCCCAATTCAAGAGCAACATACAATTTGCCTTCTTCCTTATCATAGAATGATTCTTGCACCTTTGTGGTTTCTGGCAATTCTTCGCCTGCTTCTTTGCATGCATTCCACACAGCTAATAGGTATGACAAAGTGTTTTTTGCATATTCATCTTCAATATTGCTTACATTTAGTCCTTCTGTCCATGCTTTTACTTTGTTAGACAAATCTAATGAATCTGGCTCACTAAATACCTTGTCAGTAGTTTTTGTTACAACTTCATTTAGGGTAAGAATGTAGCATTTATTCTCTTGAACTGCCTTATTTATACCTGGATTATCAATAGTTGCACTTGCAAAATCTTTTTGATCAGCATCACTCAAGTGCACTTTTGCAATGTCATCAATAATCAAAGATGTTCTTTTTCCCTCAGGGTTAAATATTTCTTTATCAAACTTGCTTAGTCCATTTTGCAAATAATCTAAAAATAAAGCAATGTTATCAATGTATCTACCATCAATCAAAATGTATTCCATTTGTTTCACCTCAATATATAATTAGTATATCATAGGTTTAACTAAATTACAATGTTCAAAAGTTATTTTTCGTTTGATTCAAAATAATCTTTGTTGTGTAAATATGCTTCATCATCTGGTTTAAATGTGCCAGCAAGCTCATTGTAGTGCATGGCATTATCAATATCTCCTAGCATATAATAGCACACGCACATTTGTATGCACGGATAATATCCAAAACACTCGTTTTCGATAAAACCACCTTTTTTGTCATTATTGATACACTTTGTGGCAATATTATACCAATAAATTGCAATAGAATATAATTTAAGTTTTTGATATATATCTCCCAACTTGCAACACACATTTGCTCGTGGTATATCAAAATCAAAAGTTTTATATAATTCATGCATGGCACAATGCCATTGATTTAGCATTGCATAACAGGCAGATACCACAATATGACCATCAATTATATTTTCCACAAATCCTTGCATCTTAAAAAATTTCTTCATCCATTTAATGCAACTTTTATATTTGTGGTGATAATATAGTTCTCGTGCATAATAATATGTTTCTCGTGCATCAAGTTTGTCATGCTTTAATTTGTTTTGATATATTCTAATATTGCGATTGCTATCACCTTGTTTTATCTTTCTATGTTCAATTTGTATATCCACATACTTAATATTTCCGCTAGGCGTAATACATTCGTGCACACAACCATGCCACAAATACCCCTTATCTCGTCTTAGTATGCGCTCTCTATAAAATGAATATGTTACATGTTTGCCATCAAATCCCACATTGTAGTGGCACATATAAATATCTGCATCCATATTCTTTTTTAATTCATTTATTCTTACAATATTATCACTATCCACCACATCATCTGCATCAATCCACATAATGTAATCACTTGTGGCAAAAGAAAAGCTGTAATTTCTTGCATCAGCAAAATCATCACACCATGTGTAATTGTACACTTTGTTTGTGTACATTTTTGCAATATTAACTGTATTGTCACTACTACCTGTATCCACTACAATTATTTCATCTGCAAATTTTTTTACACACTCAAGGCACCTATTTAGCACTAATTCTTCATCTTTTACTATTAAACATACTGACAAACTACTCATATTAAGTCATATTATGCAAAATCATTATTAACAGGTTATAAAAAAACAAAAACACCTAAAAATAGGTGTTTTTTTCTAATACATTTATTATTTCTTGTTCGCTTATGGCTCCAATTCGCAATATTTGCACTGGGTTTACTGCCACATTTACTATTGTGGATGGCATTCCACCAAACGCAACGCCACCATCAAGCACCATAATATTAAATGTTCTATCAATATCTTTTGGATTATTTAATATTTGCTCGCCAGATATATTACAAGATGTAGAAGTTATTGGCTCGCCCACACTTTCTAGCAACTTTTGACAAGTGTCATCATTTGGCATGCGTAGTGATAATGTATCAAATGGTGTAATACCTTTTGCTACTTGTGATTTTAATTTAAATATAATTGTAAGCGGACCTGGCCAAAATGCATCAATCAATTTTTTTGCATTTTCATTTATTTCCACTAAACTTGTGATATCAAAATTTTTTGGTACTAGCACAATTAGTGGTTTACCATCGTTGCGTTTTTTTAGCTCAAATATCTTGGCAACTGCATTATCATCATATATTGTGGACGATAATCCATATATTGTATCAGTTCTAAATGCAATAACATTGCCACTTTTTAGCTCATTTGCAACCAATTTTACATTATTTGTAATCATTTCAATACAACATTAACAAAAGATTTTTTGCCTTTTTTAAGCAATAATTCGCCATCATCAAACAAATCTGGTGTAATACATAGAGCAAAATCTTTTATTACTTCTCCCCTAACTGTTACGGCACCTTGTTCACACATTCTGCGTGCTTCCGATTTTGATTTTGTAAGGCCACATGCAGTAAGCAAATCGGCAAGTGTATCTACACCTTTGCCTGCTTGCCATTCAAATGTAGGCACATTACTCATGTCTCCACCGCCACCAAACAATGTTTCGCTAGCAGTTTGCGCAGATTTTGCATCTTCTTCGCCACGCACAAATTTGGTTATTTCGTATGCAAGACGCTTTTTTGCTTCCACAATATTTGTAGAAATCATTTCACGAACTTCGTCCATAGGTATATCTGTGAAGTTTGCAAACATCATTTCGGTGCAATTATCTGGTGTATTGTATATTCCTTGATAAAAATCGTACGCACTTATGCGTGATTTGTCTATCCAAAGGGCACCTTTTTCAGTTTTACCCATCTTTTTACCTTCTGGGGTTACTAACAATGGATTTGTAGCACCAACAAGATTGATATCTGTGCCATTGATAAAGTTTAATTTGCGTTGCAATTCAACACCTGCCACAATATTCCCCCATTGGTCAGCACCGCCCCATTGCAATGTGCAACCATGAGTACGATTTAAATGTACAAAATCATATGCTTGCATAGGCATATATCCCATTTCAAAAAATGTGAGACCACCTTCTTTAATTCTGTTTGAATATATTTCGTTTGCCATCATCTTGTTCACATTAAAATGCACGCCTATTTCACGCATAAAATCAACATATGTAAGTTTATCAAACCAATCGGCATTATTAACAATTACAGCGGGATTATCGCCATCTAATTTTAAGAAAACACCAATTGTTTTCTTTATTTTTTCGATATTTTCATTGATTTGCTTTTTGCTTAGCATTTTGCGCATGTCACTTTTGCCAGATGGATCGCCAATGCTTGCGGTAGCACCACCAACTAGCAATACAATGTGGTGGCCTGCTCTTTGCATACGGCGAAGTACACCATATGGCACACAGTGACCTACATGCAAGCTATCTGCAGTTGGGTCAAAACCATTGTACACTGTGATAGGACTGCCATTAAGCATTTTCTTTAATGCTTCATCATCTGTGGATTGATATAATAAATTGCGTTCTACTAATTCTTCGTATAATTTCATGAATATACTCCTACTTTTACACTGAATATTATATCTAATTTATTTAGTTTATTCAAGCAAATAGCAAATGCTTAAAAAAATAAAAATAAAATTACTGCAAATATATTCACTTTTACAAAAATTATGGTATAATGAATATCGACCACTTGAAAGTATAATATATGCAGAGGTGTCAGAGTGGTCGAATGTGCGGTCTTGGAACGGCCGTATACCGAAAGGTATCGCAGGTTCAAATCCTGTCCTCTGCGCCATATAAATGCTAAGTGTATCATTTATG
>JAFZND010000141.1 GCA_017553065.1 Clostridia bacterium | reverse complement strand
GTAATATAGTTGTGGTATAATGGTGACATGGAAATAAGTGAGAATTTAATGGCGCTTGCCAAACAATTTAATAGTAATGGTGCCACATTATATATGGTGGGCGGTGCTGTGAGAAATTCACTAATGAATTTGCCGGTAACAGATATTGATATTTGTGGTAAACTTTTACCAAAAGAGGTGGAAAGTGTTGCAAAAAAATGTGGATACAAATGTCAGGTGGTAAATGAAAAACTTGGCACATGTTTAATTACTGTAAGTGATGCAGAGCAATATGAATATTCCACTTTTAGAAAAGAAGCATATTCGCATGGTCACACGCCAGACAGCGTTACATTTGTTAGCGATATCAAAGTGGATGCCAAGCGCAGAGATTTTACAATTGGTGCCATATATTACGACATACTAAAGCAGGAATATATTGATATATACAATGGCGAATTGGATATAAAAAATAAGGTGATTCGCACAGTGGAAACACCTGAATATGTATTTAGTGCAGATGGGTTGCGTATTTTGCGCCTAGTGCGTTTTGCTACAGAATTAGATTTTAAGATAGATAAATTTACTCTACTTGGTGCAAAAAATCATGTTAGAAAATTAAATGAAATTTCCCCGGAAAGAAAATTAAAAGAATTAAAATTAATTCTTTATAGTGATTTTAGGTATGGTAATGTAAATAATTGCATTAAATACTTTAATAAATTAAATGTAAATAAGTATTTGTTTAAATGCGATAAATTTAAATTTAAAACAAATAGAGTTGCTAAAATAGTGTTTAAAACAAAACTAAATATTAGATGTTTATGTTTTTGTTTGTTGCTACTTATGAACAAATACAAATTTAAATATATTCATCCATCACAAATTCATTATGATGTGCAAAGCATTTTTGGTCAAAGTGGGCTAAAAGAAAGCAATGCCCAAGTAAATAGTATTATTGCCACATATAATTTGCTGCAAGCATTCAAGTTTAAAAAAACTTATACAATTAAAGAGCTTACCGATTATAAAAAATTAGATGACAAATGCAAAATGGCCCTTAGCGTATTTGTGCCAACAGATTTAATAGAAAATCATATCACAAAAATTGAATTGTCTGGCATTCCACTAAGTGAAGATAAGCTAAATGTGTCAAATGAAGAATTGCTAGCAGTAGTAGAAGCAAAAAACCTTAGTGAAATAAAAACAAAACTATTGCACATGTGCATGGCGGGCAAATTGAAAAACGAAAAAGAGAATTTATTGCACACTGCAAAGCAAATGCAATCAATTAAAAACAATAATAAATAAAATATATAAAATGCCTCATACTAACTTATGAAATTAGTGTGAGGTTTTTATTTATGAAAAGCAAAAAAAGTAAATTAAACAAATTCATTTGGCTACTACTTGGTATTAGTATAATTATGGTTGCAATAGTGGTGGTACAATTTTTCTTTTTGAAATCCTCCCTTTTAAGTGACAAAGTGGTAGAAGGCACTGTGGTGAATGGTGTAAATATTGCCGGATTAGATGAAAATGTTGCAGAAGCAAAATTGAAAGAAGAATTTGAAAGAAAGGCGGATAATTTTAAGTTAACTCTCACGCATGACGGCAAATCGTGGGACATCACAAAGCAAGATTTTGAAGTAAACACAGATATCCACTCAATTTTGGCGGCAGCACAAGAACGCGAACAACTTACCGATTCGTATGAAAAACAAAAAAATCTTATTACAAATTTGCAAAAAGAAGGTAAAAGTGTAAATGTTGCAATAAATTATGTATTTGTTGGCCTTGATAAAAAAATTGACGAAATCATCAAAGATGTGGAAGTAGAACCACAAGATAGTGTAATTACATTTTATCCAGAACGCAAAGATAAATTTGAAATTACAGATGAAAAGTCAGGCCTTAGGGTGGATAAGGCCACACTATATCAAAATATAAACGACAACTTTTTAAAAAGTAATAAAATTATCATTGAATTACCAATGGTAGAACAAAAAGCAAACATTACTAAGGAATATAACAAAACACTTACCCACTGCATTAGTTCGTTTAGTACAAATGTAGCAGATAGCACAGGTAACAGAAAATCAAATGTAAATTTGGCACTATCTAAATTTGACGGCATGGTGGTAAATCCAGGG
>JAFZND010000140.1 GCA_017553065.1 Clostridia bacterium | reverse complement strand
GCATTTGAGTCACTAGGCGATGAAATGTTTAACAACAGTGGTATCACTGGCCTCACTTTTGCAGAGGGTATTACAAGAATCCCTGCAAACTTTGCAAATAATTGTACAAATTTAACAACAGTAATATTGCCAAGCACACTTAAAACAATTGGCTCTTATGCATTTGCAAACTGCTCAAGTTTGGCAAATATGACATTAAATGATGGTCTAGAAACGATTGGAACATATGCATTTAACTATGCTAATCCGAATTCATTTGGTGATACTTTGACCATACCAAGTAGTGTGGTAAGAATTGAGAATTATGCATTCCAACGCATTTGTCCATCTGTATTTGATTTATCTAATGCATCAAATTTAACTTATCTAGGTTCTTCTGCATTTAACGGAACATCTTACTCTAGTAAGTATGTTACATTATTATTGCCAGACGAAACTAATAGTAGTTTAGAATCATATTATGGTTCATTTATTGGTCATAGATTCATTGGTGATTTTAGTTTAGTTTTAAATTCATCTTCACCATATATTGAATTTGCTGGACATTGTGCACAATACATAACCAGTCTTTCTGTTAAAAACATTAATTCTAGTGGATCTACTAATGTTGGTAATTATTTTGGTTATCAAGCATATCAATTAGAAAACGTATATATCGATCAAACAGTTACAAGATTTGGAAACAGTGTATTCTATAGTGCTACAAATTTAAAATCCATATACATTGATGGTGCAATTGGTGAAAGTGGTAGAACTGAAGTTGTTTACTTTGGTAGCAATCCTTTTTATGGTCTATCTTCAACTATTAAATCGAATATTAATGTTTATGTTGCAGCCGCAGATGTCGATGCATATAGGGCACATAGTGTTTGGGGTCAATTCAATATTTTGCCTCACACAACAAATGTTAGTGTAACATTCAATAGTTTATTTGGCACAGCACCTGCCACACAAAGTGTGCAAGTGGCTACTGGTCACATAACAAATCCAGGTGATTTAACTTGCTCAGAGGGATATACATTCAAAGGATACTATACCTATAGTAATTCTGATGGCTACACAAAAATTGATGACTTTAGTGCATTATCATTCTACAATGATACCACGATTTACTGTTTGTGGGATGGGGTAGATATTACTCAATACTTAACATTTAGCAGCACAACATACAATGGTGTTTCTGGATATGCAATCACCGGTTACACAGAAAATCTTAAATATTTCCCAGATTTAGTAATTCCTCGTCAATATAATGGTAAGGATATAGTTACAATTAACGCATATGCATTTAAGGATGCAAATTTTGTAAATACGATTGATTTTGCTTCAAATAGCAATTTGCAATACATGACAGCACGTTCATTTCAGAATATGGCTAATTTAAAAGTATTTACTTTCCCGGCAAGCATTAAACAAGCGAATTATTCAACATTTGATAATTGTAAAAAATTATATAAATTGGTGTTTAAAGGTGACCCTACTGATTTATTAAATTTCACATATTCGTTCAATCAAAATGGCATGAACGTATCTGAATTAGGATTAATTGATAGTAATAACTACACGTTGTATGATGGTTTTATATATGATAAGTATTTAACAACACTATATATGGTTCCAAAAGCAATGGATAGAAGTGTGGTAACACTACCTAATACAGTCAGAATATTATCGTATTATGCATTATCAAGTCTTCAAAATGTTACACATATATATTTAGATGAAACTAAACTTACACACATATATGGTTTTGCATTTGCAAATAGCAATAATTTACAATTCATTAATGATAATAGTTTAGTTTTACAAAATGTTGAATTGATTGATAGATATTCATTTAATAAAACACCAATTAAAACAATTTCAATAGGGAATACGCTTTCTTATTTAAGTGGAGACAGTGTATTCAATAATTGTCAAAATTTAACTGATGTTTATATTAATTCAACTAACGTACAATCTATTGGATTTGATTCTAGATCAATTTTTGATAGTTCCCGTAATTTAAAAAATCTTACATTTGTTGTTGGTGGAAATATTCAATTATCATGGAATTTCTTTTATAATATTGGTTCATCACTTGAATATATTCATCTTGGTGCATCCAACTATTTGAATAATGGTTTATTCAACAATGGTAATTTTAATAATCTTAAAACTCTTGTAATTGATGGATATCCATCAAATTCAAGTAGTAGTTTATTTAATAATTTGCCTAACAACTTAAATATTATTGTAAAGCGTTCTACATACAGCACATGGATGAGTAACCCAACGGGATTTAATCTTTCTCGTTTCAATATTTATCCTGATGAATTTGAAGTAACATTCCAAAACGATTATGACCCTGCAAACTGCTACTCAGAGATGCATTTGTATGGAGATACTGATATCACTTTGCCTGTGGTTACTGTAACCAAGGCAGAAGGGTTGTATGATTTTATTGGTTGGTATTACAAAAATGAAAACAATTTGTCAATGCCATACACTGGTCAAGCATTAATTAAAGATACAACAATATTTGCAGTGTATGATTTACCTACAGAATATTTATTTGGCTATGAATATGATGACGAAAATTACACAGCAACAATAATTAGGTTTGACGAAGCAGATCAATTTAGTGCAGGCGCATTAGTATTGCCATCACGCACACAACACAATGGTGAGCAATATCGTGTAACTGCCGTGGCAAACAATGTATTCCAAGGAAAGACAACAATTTCATCAATTACTATTCCAGAGGGATATGTATCTATTGGCGACTATGCATTTGAGGGTGCAAGCTACTTATCTCGCGTAACTTTGCCTACAAGTTTGTACTTAATTGGATC
>JAFZND010000016.1 GCA_017553065.1 Clostridia bacterium | reverse complement strand
GCCTTTTCATGCATGTAAATAATATCAGGTCGATCCACACGCCTAATTGGTAAGTTTGTAGGGATTGTCACAACGTCTAGGTTGTAAATTTTGTTAAATTCAGTTTCTTCTGTTTTTGCAGTACCTGTCATACCACTAATTTTGTCATACAATCTAAAGAAATTTTGGAATGTAACAGTGGCAAGAGTTTTATTTTCATCCCTTATTTCCAAACCTTCTTTTGCTTCGATTGCTTGATGAAGACCATTGCTATATTTTCTGCCTTCCATAATACGACCGGTAAATTCGTCAACTATAAGCACTTCTCCATCACGAACAATGTAATTTTCGTCCAATTTCATAATAAATTGAGCTTTTAATGCGTTGTTTATATGGTGGTTAAGTTCAATATTTTCAATATCACTTAAGTTTGTTACCTTAAAATATCTTTCTGCTCTTGCAACACCATCTTCTGTAAGACGAATTGCTTTTTCTTTTTCATCAATCACATACTCTTGATCTTGTTTTAGCCCTTTAGCAAAACGAGCAGCGTTTTTATATGTTTCGCTACTTTTCATGCCTCTACCAGAAATAATGAGGGGTGTACGAGCTTCATCTATTAGTATACTATCCACCTCGTCAATAATAGCGTAGTGATATCCTCTAGCCACTCTATCTTCTTTTCTTACAACCATGTTATCACGCAAATAATCAAAGCCCAACTCATTGTTTGTGCTATACAAAATATCACAATTATATGCTTTGCGTTTTTCATCTGGACTCATATCGTGCTTTGACACACCAACTGTAAGACCTAAAAATTTAAAGATTTTGCCCATCCAATCAGCATCACGACCGCTCAAGTATTCATTCACAGTAACAATGTGCACACCTTTACCTTCAAGAGCAATAAGATATGCTGGCAATGTTTCTGTCAAAGTTTTACCTTCACCAGTTTTCATTTCGGCAATACGACCTTGGAATAATGCAATACCACCAAGTATTTGTACATGGAAATGGCGCTTGCCCATTACACGAGTACTAGTTTCTCTCACTGCGGCATATGCATCTGGTAAAATATCACTAAGTGTTTCGCCCTTTGCAAGTCTATCTTTGAGCACTCTAGTAGTATCCTTTAATTCATCATCACTAAGTGCTGCATATTTATCTGCCAATGCTTCCACCTTAGAAGCAATCTTTTCCAATTTTGCTATGTGTCTTTCGTTATCAGATTTAAAAATTCCTAAAAATGCCATGTTGGTTCCTTTACTTTATATATAATTACATGATATATAATACACTAAAACGCTAACTCTTACAACTTATTTTGTGTGCTTGCCACAAATTCGACAAAAAAAGAGCTAAGCTCTTTTGCTTGCTCTTTATTTATTATGCATGACACAATGTTACTGCATACACCTTAATTGCACCCGCCTTAATTAGTGCGTGTGCACACTCATCCAAAGTAGTACCCGTGGATAACATCATCCACAAGCAATACCACTTTACCCTTAACACTTTTTCTATCTACTACCTTAAACACATTCTCTAAGTTTTTCAATCTTTCTTCTTTTTCAAGACCAACTTGTGGCTTTGTGTTTTCTTTCTTTATTAGTATATCAGTTCTCACATTGTATCCAAGTTTTACTAACTCGCCACATAATAGCTCACTTTGATTATATCCGCGCTGTTCTAATGCCTTTTCATGCATTGGCACAGGTATTACAACATCATAGTTTTTGCCAATTTCTATTACTTTTATGGCAATAAACCCACCAAGTGTGGTTGCAAGATATTTCTTGTTATTAAACTTTAAGTCGCGCACAAGGGTACTAATTGGATAATCATAAGTAAAGCACGAATAGTTTGTCTGAAAGCTGTGGCCAGCGTTTTTGCAATTAATACACACCTTACCCATATCACTAATTGGCGCACCACACTTGGCACAAACTTTACCTTTGATATATGGCAATTGTGCAATGCACTTATCACATACATTATACCTTTTGTCTGAGTTTAAATCGTCACCACAGATTACACATTTTATATCTTTTGGAAATAAAAGTTTATCAATAATATTACCAAGTTTACTCATTGAACTCTGCCTCATCTAGTTTTAAAAAATCTTGAAGCAACGTAAATCTCTTTTGTGT
>JAFZND010000139.1 GCA_017553065.1 Clostridia bacterium | reverse complement strand
TTATACCATCACCAACATATGCCACTTTGCCTTTGGTGTCTTTTAGTATATTTTGCAATATTTCCACTTTGTTTTCTGGCAACAAATTAGCATAATACTCATCAATACCAAGTTCTTTTGATACACTGCTTGCAATATCTTGTGAGTCACCTGTTAGCATCACTATGTGTTTTACACCAACAGATTTGATAGTATCAATATCATATTTTACATTTTCTTTTAGAGCATCTGCAATAAGTACATAGCCCGCGTATTCACCATTTATTGCAAGATATACAACGACGCCTGGTTTGTCACAAGTTTTAAATTTAATATTATTTTTTTTCAATAATTTTTCATTACCACAAAGCACTTGCTTGCCTTCTATTACTGCCATAATACCAAGGCCAACTACTTCATCGTATTCAAATATTTTGCTTTGGAATATTTTGCCCGAATATAGTTTCATCACGCTTTTTGCAATTGGGTGATTGCTACCACTTTCTGCATAACACATAAATTTAATTAGGTTATCGCGCGTGCAACTATCTGAACTAAATACCTCTTGCACTTCAAACACACCTTTTGTAAGTGTACCTGTTTTATCCACCACCACTGTATCAACTGATGCAAGAGTTTCAAGAGTACTTGCACCTTTTATTAGTAGTCCATTTTTTGCACTGATACCAATGCCACCAAAGTAAGTTAAAGGAACAGATATAACTATTGCACATGGGCAAGATATTACCAAGAATGATAATGCCCTATATATCCAAGTACTTAAATTGCCCACAAACATAGGTGGGACAAATGCAGTGATAAGTGCAAGACCCATTACCACAGGTGTATATACTCGCGCAAATTTACTTATAAATTTTTCTGCTTTTGCTTTTTTGCTAGTTGCGTGCTCCACAAGGTCCAAAATGCGTGCAACAGCACTATTTTTGTATTCTGCAATAACTCTGGCACGCACAGGTGCACCATCCACAATGTAGCCACCAAGCAATACATCATCTGGATACACTGTTTTCAATTTAGTTTCACCTGTAAGTGCAACTGTGTTTGCATAAGTGCTACCTGTAATAACTGCGCAGTTCACAGGTACTCGCTCACCCTTTTTGATTAGTATTATATCGCCCACTTGCAATTTTTCTGGTTTGCAAGTGTGCTCTTCGCCATCTCTAAGAAGTGTTGCATGTTCTGCTTTTAAATTGATTAAATCTACAATATTCTTTCTGCTTTTTTGTAATGCATAATTTTGGAACATTTCGCCAATTTTGTATAGCACCATTACGCCTAGTGCTTCACTAAATTCGCATAAGGCAAGTGCACCAATGGTGGCAACTGTCATTAAAAAATTTTCATCCAAAAAATTGCCTTTTGTTATTTTTTTAAATGTTTTTATGATTACATCATAACTAACAAGTAAATATATTGCAAGGCCCACGCCAAGTTCAATCCAAAAATTTAAGTTAAGTGTAAGCAACAAAATTATTGTTACAACACCTATGCCAATCTTGGTCCACTCAAATGCTTGAGATTTAAAGAAATTTATTTTTTTCTTTTCTTCTTTTGATTGTTCGTCAGCCAAAACCAAATGCACTTCTGATTCAAATATATGCACAATATCTTCTAGCCATTCAATTAGCGCTTCGTCACTCTCAAATTCCCTTGCAGGTGTAACATACAATTTTTTACCAATAAAATCCAGCACACATTCATCAATATCATCAAAGCCATTTATTGCCTTCTCTATTTTTACACTACATGCAGCACAATCAAGGTCTATAATGTCAAATGTCTTTTTGTCCATATTACTCAAGCTCCTTTGCATGTGCAAGGCAAAGTTTTACAACTCTATTTACATGTTCATCTGCCACGCTATATATTATTTTGTTGCCTGCTCTTTCACTCTTTACTAAGTTACTTACTTTCATGGTAGCAAGTTGATGACTAATTGCAGATTGACTCTCTCCAACCTCTGCCACAATCTCACTTACACACTTTGCACCAGACATAAGCGAATACACAATTTTTAATCTTGTTTTATCAGCAAGCATTTTTAATATCACTATTACATTGTCAGTATCTTTATCGCTAGGAATATTTTTCATTTTGCCTATCTCCAATATGAATGTTTACTCATATAGTATATGAGTATTCACTCATATTGTCAAGTATTCTTAATACATAAAACAAAAAACACCCTAACGGGTGTTATAATTGCACAAAAAAAGAAAGTTTGCTACGCTATATAAATCATTCCATGGTCACCAAATGTCAATAACTAAAATGATATCAGTTGGCTGCGTAGTATAATAATGTAATTAGCATTATTCGTCCCTATTTACTACCACGAGGGCTCAGTTTTTATAAGTACATCAAACTTTCAAAAATAATGTACTAACTGTGCAAGCTTTAAGGGGAGGCCCATCGGTTAATGGTGTTAAGTGATGGTTGGTCACACGCGATTATTAGTATCATCGCCACTTACCATAAATCGGCTAACCGATACATACAAATTAATGTATGTTTAGTAATATTAGCAAATGTAACATATGTTTGTCAACAAAATTTTACAAAAAATTTAATTTTTTTTAAAACTTTTAGGCCATAATATATAGCTATAAATAGCCATATATTATGAAAAATAAATTTTTTTGTTTATTTTATCAAAAATGGTAAAAAAATAAACCGAAATATTCGATTTATACATACATGGTGGAGCCAAGGAGTCTCGAACTCCTGACCTTTTGAATGCCATTCAAACGCTCTACCAACTGAGCTATGACCCCACACTGCAAAAATATTTGGTGGGCGATACAGGACTCGAACCTGTGACTTCCTCCACGTCAAAGAGACACTCTACCAGCTGAGTTAATCGCCCATACATAATATTTGACTTACATATATGACTAGCAATAGTATATAGTAAAATACATAATTTATCAAATTGTTTTGCTGTATTTATAGAATATGGTACAATTTTAATACAAAAGATAAAATTAGGAGTAGTACAAATGAAACTATCAATTAAGCTCATAGCTATATTGTTGTCATCAGTTCTTGCAATAAGCATACCTGTATCCGTATCAGTATTTGTCACGCAACAACAACTAGATACAGCAAAGCAAAATTATGAAGCAATTATTGAAGATGAAACAATTCCCGAGCCCGAACCTGAACCTGAGCCCGAACCTGAACCTGAGCCCGAATTAAACATATCTCTTAATGAGGCACTAAACCTTGTATACAATGATGTTATTAACGGATACAAGAGTTCATATGGGAATATGTTTGAAGAATTAAATTTGGTGGAAAAAACAGCGGCAATTCAAACAAAACAAGGCCTAACTAATACTGAAGAGCAAATCCGTCGTCAAAATTTAACTGATTACATTAATTCTCAGCATAATGAAATAGTATTTTCAAGTATATTATCATTTGTTTATTTAAAACCGGCAATGCAGAATGAATGGGAATATGACACACGCTACTACATTTCTGTTTCTGAAGGTGAAAGTTCTAGTGTAAATGTTATATTTGAGGCTACAATAGTTGATAACGTCATTCATATTTCTATGTTGCCAGTTTTAGAATCTCATAATGGTATGTTTCTTATGTATGAAATACAATTAGAAGGCAATAATATTGTCAATTATAAATTTGCAATTTTATCAGTTTACGAATCAAGCAGTAATCCTTCACTATATGATAAATCTTTTACTTATTATTGGTTCAACAACGCATCAAATACTTCATATTCATTTGAATTTAGCGAATCAAATGCAGAGAAATCATCAACCACAATTGTAGATTTTATTGACAAAATTAACGATGGGTCCCTAACCCAAGAAGATATAAATAACACCACTTTGACTTGTGTAACACAATTTGCAGATCAAAATAATATAGTACTTTCTAGTGACGCTAGTTATATTTTGAATAAATATATTCAAACAGGTGATGAAGTTTTACTAAATCGTGACGCTGTTTTGCCAGACGATATTCCCGAAGAAAT
>JAFZND010000138.1 GCA_017553065.1 Clostridia bacterium | reverse complement strand
GGCATATCGATAATCCTTTGGTTTGATGAGCCCCTAAATTTGAGTGAAATATTTTTTAAACTTTCCACAAATGGCCCATCTACAAGCACATCAAGCTGACGCAACAATTCATCTGTGTACTCACAATGTGCCCTACCCAACTTTAAGTTTTGGTCTAGCACAAATCCTGTGTAGCTCCAAATATTTTTGGTGTTTCCAAATTCTTTGCGTACGCGTTTTAGTAGTGGCAACAACCTTTGTTGATTGCGTGGTTCCATTGGCTCACCACCAAGAAGTGTAAGACCTTTAATGTAACTTGGACGCAATGCTTCAATCAATTCATTTTCTGTAGATTCATCAAATGGTTTGCCATAGTTAAAATCCCATGTTTCTGGGTTGAAACAATTTTTGCAGTGATGAGTGCAACCAGACACAAAAAGTGTAACTCTTACACCCTCACCATTGGCGATATCATATTTTTTTATACTTCCGTAATTCATTATAAATGTAGCACCCTTTCTCTAATTTCTTGTGTACGGCCTTGATTCCAGAATTGTGAACCAATGTATCCACAAGTGCGCCTTGCAACATTCATTTTGGTTTGGTCTGTGTTTCCACAATTTGGACACTTCCAAATAAGCTTGCCGTTTTCGTCATCTTCAATATGAATTTCGCCATCATAACCACAACACATGCAATAGTCACTCTTTGTATTTAGTTCTGCATACATAATGTGGTCATATATAAATTTAATAACTTCTAGCACAGCTGGAATATTGTTTTGCATATTAGGAACTTCCACATAACTAATTGCACCACCTGGGCTAAGTGCTTGGAATTCACTTTCTAGTGCTAATTTATCAAATGCATTTATTGGCTCTGTTACATGAACATGGTAACTATTTGTTACATACGACTTGTCTGTAACGCCAGGAATTACGCCGAAGCGTTTTTGCAAACATTTTGCAAATTTGTATGTGGTACTCTCTAGTGGTGTGCCATACAACGAATAATCAATGTGCTCTGCTTCTTTCCACTTTTTGGTGTACTCATTTAATTTGCGCATAATGGTAAGGCCAAACTCTTTGCCTTCTGGCTCGGTAAGTTTTTTGCCGGTAAGGTAGTAAACTGTTTCCCATAGTCCAGCATAGCCAAGTGAAATTGTGGAATAGCCACCATAAAGCAATTTATCTATTTTTTCATCTGGAGCAAGGCGAGCAAGTGCGCCATATTGCCACAAAATTGGAGCAACATCACTTGTGGTGCCTTTTAATCTTTCATGACGGCAACGGAGACCTTTGTGACATAGTTCCATGCGCTCATCAAACACTTGCCAAAATTTGTCTAAATCTTTGCCTGCGGTAAGAGCAATATCAATTAAGTTTACTGTAACCACACCTTGATTAAATCTGCCATAGTATTTAGGTTTTCCATTTTCATCCACATATGGAGTCAAGAAACTTCTGCATCCCATACATGTGTAGCAATGACCTTCGCCATTTTTATCTACTTTTAGTTCCAACATTTTCTTTTCGGAAATGTAATCTGGTACCATGCGTTTTGCTGTGCAACGCGCAGCAAGCTCTGTTAAGTACCAATACTTACTATCTTCTGTGATATTATCTTTTTCTAGCACATAAATTAGTTTTGGGAACGCAGGAGTAACATACACACCTTTTTGGTTTTTTACACCTTGAATGCGTTGCTTTAGCGTTTCTTCAATAATCATTGCAAGGTCATCTTTTTCACGCTTGTTGCGTGCTTCGCCAAGATACATAAACACTGTGATAAATGGTGCTTGACCATTTGTTGTCATAAGAGTAATCACTTGATATTGCAAAGTTTGAATACCACGATTGATTTCTTCTTTCACTTTGTTTTCCACAACTTCATCTAGTTGTTCTTGTGTGTATTTAATGCCAAGTTCTTCAAATTCTTCAATTGTTTTCTTTACAAATTTCTTTCTTGATACATCCACAAATGGTGCCAAGTGTGTAAGTGAAATGCTTTGTCCACCATATTGGTTTGATGCCACTTGTGCCACAATTTGTGTTGCCACATTACATGCAGTGGAAAAACTATGTGGTTTTTCAATCATTGTACCACTAATAACTGTGCCATTTTGAAGCATATCTTCCAAGTTCACAAGGTCACAGTTGTGCATGCGTTGTGCAAAGTAATCGCTATCGTGGAAATGCAATATACCTTCTTTGTGTGCTTTCATTACATCTTCTGGCACTAAGAATCTTTCACATAAATCTTTTGACACTTCGCCAGCCATGTAATCGCGTTGAACACTATTTACAGTAGGATTCTTGTTTGAATTTTCTTGCTTAACTTCTTCGTTGTTGCAATCAATCAAACTCATTATTTGTGCATCAGTGGTGTTGCTTTGACGTGCGAGTGCGCGCTTAAATCTATATGTAATATAATTGCGAGCCACTTCATATGCGCCTTCAGCCATAATGCCATTTTCCACATAGTCTTGCACTTCTTCAACTGTTTCGGTGCGTTTTGTCTTTCTGCACTTTTCTTGTACATCTTGTGCAATCTTTGTAATTTGCTCGTCACTTAAACGCAACTTTTCATCTACACTCAAATTTGCTTTATGTATTGCTTCAACAATTTTATTAATATCAAAAACTTGCTCTTCACCATTTCTCTTAATGATCTTCATTTCCCATTTTCCCCCATTGTTTTTTAGAATTGTACATTGACAATTGTAATACAACATATAGTGCCTTGTCAAACAATAAAACACAATATATTGTAGTTTGTGCAAGACAACTAAAATTTGGCGGGAACTTTAAAAAAATATCAAAATTATGCATTTGTCAAAAACTATCATTTTGTGTCAAAAAACACGCTTTGCAAATCACAAATGATTATTTGCGTGTAAAAACTGCTCACAAAAATAGCTTCCATAATTTAGTAAAAATTTTTTAAAATCTATCAATTAAACACACACTCATTCATGACAAAAAGTGGCATTAAAATAAATAGTATCAATTCCTTAATTGCTTGTAAAACCATTGCAATATTGACACATATAACACATTATGTTATACTTATAATATACGATTGGAGGTTTACCAATGGAAGTTAAAAAAGAATTTGAACAATTATTGAAAGATAATGTAAAGTGTGACATTAAGGGGAATCATGATCATGACGTTGATTTACCTATGCCAAAAAATGTAATACCAGTGTCGATCAATGGCTTCGTTGCCCACATATCTGACAACCATTCACAATTAGAGATAAAAGACTTCGATAAATTTATCAAGTCAGGCTGTTCAGCTCATATGTCACCAAACGAAATAATGTCAATAGTAAAAGCACAAAAAAATCACCCTAGTGACGATTATGTGAAAGACTTAATAAATACCACTATGGAAGAAATAGCCAAAGAGGAAGCAGAACTAGAAGAGGCAGGAAGAAGACATAGAGAAAACCGCAACAACATTCATGCTACACCAAAATTTCCATCTGGTACAAAAATTGAACTTATACAAAGCAAAGATGAAGCAAGGAAAGTTGAAAACTGCGCTGAATTGCATGTGCAAGATGATGAATTTACCATGGATTTTTAGCACATTGCGCAAGCATTATATACAATACAAAAAAGAACCTATGTTAGGTTCTTTTTTTAGTACACTAGCAACATCTTCTTAATTGCATTTGGTTCATCTAATTTGGTCTTCCCTGTAGGAATCGAACCTACAATTGACCCTTAGGAGGGGTCTGTTATATCCATTTAACTAAGGGAAGAAAAATATATTTGCGTTGTTTTACCAACACAAATATATTATATAATTTATATCACTCAAAATCAAGCAATAGTATGATTTATTCATCTCCCATTACCTTATCTCTGCCTGGCTCGTAAACCGTTAGGAGATATTTGCCCTCATCAATTCTTACGCGTGGTAATTCAAATACGCGCTTGCCAATGTCTTCCAAAAATCTAGTTTCGCTAGTATATATTTTATGTGGAAGATAATTTTGCTTATACTCTAATAAATTATCATTTAGTTTTTCTTGTTTTGTTTCGTCATGTTTTAACACGTGGTTAAGAAGCATTTCGTAAGTGGAAGTAAGTGTCACATCATCATCTAGCATTGCGCGTTTTTGTCTACCTACTCTATCTGGCACAACTTCATTCACTCTATTGTATAGCCAGGCAATATTGTCAGCAAATTGAATTAGGGAATTATCTTCGCTAGATAGAAACATTAGCGCTGTGTTATCTGCAATTTTTATATTTGTACCTTTTTTGTGCAAACCTTCGTCACATAGTATAGTGGACACATAGCCGCCATCAGATAGGTACATATTTACCATGTCATTTAATTCAAGCAAACTTTTTTGTTGATATTGCTTATTTGAATGACGTGTATTTTTCTTACTTGGGTTTAATGGATGATATGGATATAGTTGTGCACTATAATTTTTTAGTATTCCGTCACGTTTTTCTTCACGAGTTCTAATGGTTGTATCCTTTGGTGATACAACTATTGTTAATTCATATTTTTGGGTAATATCTGCAATGCGTTGCAAATAATTTAAGAATGCATCCCTACTATCCCTATTTTCATTTCTAAATAGTTCGGTGGCATGAATTTCTTTTAAATCTTTACCAATGCGCAACAAACTAATGCGCAATTCTTCTGACGCATCTTCTAGGTCGGCAGAAACATGTGGCAACTTATCTGCAGGGATAAGTACACCCACAAAATATTTACTTTGACCCAATTTTTTCATACTTTCTTCTGGATTGGCGGCTGGCGCTTGCAATACCGATTGCACCATGTGTTCTTTGCCATCCTTACCTTTTTCGGTATATGTGTATCCAGAATCATCCACAGCCATAATGTATTCTTTTTTACCCATATTATTACCCCTAAATAATATTAAGAAATCATTAAATTATCTTTTAAAACATTTTGGTTATTTCCCTGTTTGTGTGACTCATTGTGTAACGCTTGTTCAGGTGAAAATTGTCCATCTTTATAAATCAAAGGATTTTTGAAATGCTGTACCGAATAAACGAATTGATCAAAGTCTTCTTTTTCGCCTACGCAAATTGCTTCGGTAAATTCGCCAGCATATATTCCTCTGTTTATTGTTTTACGCCAAATATGAAAATATCTTTCATCTTCTCTACTTGGACGATAATCGTCTGCATATTCTCTTATCTTTCCAGGAATAACATAATTTATTCTATTGTAAAACCACGCCATATTGTCTGCCATTTGAACACCTAGTTTATCTACCAACAATTCACTAGTGTCACCATCTTTTTTAACAGATTGTACAAATTCTAGTGTGGTATCTTTTGTGATTTGATAACTACTGCCTGCTTTTTTGCCCAAATCCTCATCACAAACAACTCGTGTAATTTCGCCTTCTTCGCCCACAACCCTTTGAGCTGAGTCAAATAGTGAAATAAGGCTAAGTTTTTTATATTTATATGGATCTTTGTCGTGGTCTCTGCCCGGATCCAAGTCTTCTAATGTAAATTTTTCATCTTCGGGAACATCTTCTTTGCCGTGCCCCGTAATATTTACGCCATACAAATTTTGTAATGCCATTTCAAGTGTTTCTTGAATTTTGATGCTATGGTCACTTTTAGATGATACGATTTTTATACCATATTTTTTCGCAATATCAATAATACCACCAACATAATCAGCCATAATGCTTCTATTTTGATTATTTTGCTCTGTGGCATGAATTTCATCCTCATCACGCAACCCCAAACGACTGCGCAATTCTGCAATTTCTTCTATTACATCTTCCATTTCACCTTCTGGAACAAGAACACCAATAAAAAATCTTGCAGGGCCAATTGGCAATATCCCTTTAATTGTTCCTGGTGTGCTACCAGACGCGCTTTGCTGGCTGCCACCTTTTTTATGACGACCACCTTGTGTGTATCCACCACCATCGTCTACATATAGAACATATTTCTTTTTATCCATAATTACACCTCACTACATTACTACTTCGTCTAGCATAATTTGGTCATATTCTTCTTCAATTATATCTGAATTATATTTGGTGAAATTTTCACCATCCTTGCCGCCATCTTTCACAATTTTTAAATCACCATTTTCTTCAATATCATAACCATAATGTTGATACATAAATTTTGCCCTATTGTTTTCTGGTGTAAAATATCCTTCTATTTTATTTGCCCCATTTTCGTATGCAAAATAATCAGCTGCCTTCATTAGTGCACTGCCAAGACCTAACTTTCGATAGTCAGGGTCTACCCACACGTTAATAAGTACAAGTGCATTATCTTCATTTAAAAATGCTTTAAGTTTGCAAATTTCAAAATCATTTTCTTTGTGTGATATGTTGAAACAATTTTGTTCGTCAATGGTTGCTTGCATTTGTACTTCGTATTCGCACTTTTTATCATCTATATATTTTGATGTTTTTACTAACATAACAACCTCTTTACACTAATAGTGTAACATATTTCGACAAATTTTTCAATATTTGGCATCTAAATTAATAACTTGACTATGTGCACACGTGTTAGATATAATAAATGTATGGCAAAGAAAAAGAAAGAACGTACGCCTGAACAAAAGGCAAAACTTAATAAAAAACTTTCACGATTGTTTTTTACACTCCTTTTTGGTGCATGCATTGTAATTGGCATAATAAGAGGCGTAAGTGGAATATCTTTTCCAAAAATGACAGATATGGATGCCTTTGATAAACTAAAAAATGATACTTACAAATATTCAACTATACTTGTGATACAAGGAATGGAAGACAACAATGTGGCAGCAGCAACAACAGCACAAAAAACTAACGTACAAAATGTACTTAGTGGTGCTGGCATTGATTACTATATGGATGGCAACATTGATTTAGACAAGTGGGAAACAGAGGAGCCCGCAACAGCCAACTACACCCTATCCGATTTGCAAATGGGAATATTTGCAAGAGAATTTCATTCACAAATGAATGCTGTGCAAATTCAAGTGTATAGTGGCAACCAATATTCAATAAAAATATTGGAATACATTAATATTGGAAACCTTGCATCAAATATTGAAGTAAGAAATTTATTGCCAGACAATGGATATGCTTGGGTAACTACTGAAAATATTATTCACTTAGAAGGTGGTGAGGTTGTGATAGATAATTCGCGAGTTGTTGGATATAATGAAATAGGCGGGAATGAAAGAAACCAATCCCGCTGCGATGTGATAACATCAGTGTTAAACAAAGGCGAAACAAAAGTATCAGAAATATCATTTAATAAATTTATTACAACAGTACGCCAGTTGGCTGCAAAAACAAACACATCTTTTAGGTTTTCTGGCTCAAGTATTGAATTTAGTATAAACGAATAAAAAGACAGCAAATTTTGCTGTCTTTTTTGTTAAACTATCATACTTGCAACATGAGTGAATGGTTTATTTATTTGAATTGTTTCACTACCCACAATTGCTGATTGATATGTGTCACTATTATATGGTTGGTCGCCACTAATTGAACCAAGATATGTTTTATACACATCAATATAGTGTTCTGCACTATCAAGTTGTGCAAGTTTTTGTGCTTTAATATCTGGGTCGGTAATTGCCTCGGCTTCCACTCTCCTTTGCTCAAGAGCTGTGTATACTTTATCCATAGCAATTTTTGCAATTTCACCTGCTCCATTGTAGCAAATAAGAATATTTTGCTGTTTCTCTGCCAACATAGCTTCAACTTCTGTAGCGGCATCTGAAATATGGTCTTTATCCACAGCACTTACACTAATGTTTGCAACATCGCCAAATGCCGTGAATAAATCTGTGTAATAAGTATTGCTTGAAGTATGACCACCCTCTAAATCGTCAAGATTGTCGCGCACTGCAAGTAACACTGGCCTGTATTCATAAGTTGCACCTTTATCTTGTGTGTAGTCATCTAATGCATAAGATACCACATCATAACCTGTGCCACCAACAAGTATGCTTGGGCTTAGTTCGTTAAATTTAGAACCAAAGTATGCAAGTTGATTTGCATTTGCAAAATCTATCTCTGCAATATTATGACTAAATCCTGCTGTATCTGTACTGGTGTCATTTAGCATATCTTTTAAGGATTTTAGATATCCAACTTCTCTTGTGTAGACATTTCTTTTGTAGACATCACTTGTGTAGATATCACCAGAAAGTGAATCAATATTTGTAATAATATGAGTAATTGCACTTTCGTATTCTGGCTTGTCTTGCAAATCTTTAATTTCTTGCGATCCACCTACAACTTCTTTTAGCATTGCATTTATTACATTATATGTAATAATTACATGATTTCTTTCAATTATTGTATCAATTGTTTGTGTAAGTGGTTGCATATTGTCAATATCAATATCATCCATATCGGACGCAAACAAATCTTTTAAGTCTGCAAATTCATATGCCCAAGTAATGGTGTATGCATCATCAATATTGTCTTGCATCTTTTCTACTGCTTTTGATATTGCTTTGTCAGTAGCACCTGTGCCATCGCCAACTGTACTTGTTTTTACTTTATCAAGAATTTCTTTTGCAAATACTCTATCTGCACTATTTGCAAATAATTGAGATGTTTTTGCTTTATCTAGAGCACTACCAAGTTTTAATGCAAGTGTGCCTGTTTTAAATTCTTCTACAATATCTTCATATTTTGACATGTTTACAAGTTCCACAATTAGTTCTTGCACTTTTGCAAGTGAAGTTTGCCAACTTGTAACATTTTGTGCATTAGTTTGAAGTAGTGAAATTGTGCCAGCAATATCAGCACCAGTTTCACCCAACTGATCATCTTTTACCCATGCAATTATGTGGCTAGCAAGAGTTTGAACACTTACACCACCTTGGGTTGTATCAAATGCATAAGTAGTATTCAATTCATCTAATGCTTTACCAAGATTTTCGAAGTCGTAGTTTTCTATACCATCTTTAATTTGCTTGTTTTCATCTGCAACTGCATTATTTAATGCAGTAACTACTTTGTGAATCTTTGTAAATTCTCCTGTCCAATTATCAATGTCACTAATTCTATCAATTGCTTGCTTTAAGTCATTGCATATTTGTTCACTAAATTCTGTGTCATCAATTACATCTTTTAGTTTGTTTTCAATTTTGTCTACTATTGCTGTGTATGTTTGAGAAGTAATAACTGCTGAATGTTTGATTGTATCTAATACAGTACCTAATTTTTCAATGTCAGATTCTTTGTAATACATCCAGCTATCGGTGTCAATACCTGTGATTGCATCTGCAAAACTCACCACAATATTTGTAAGTGCTGTTTTTGCTTGCTCGGCAGTAACATCATTTGCTTTTTCATATTCCACTTCGGCAACTTTTGTGAGATAGTTAATTGCAGAGTTTGTAAGCTCTACCGCAACGTCTGACACAATTCTAATGCTAAACAAATCATTCATCACACCTTGTGCTAATTCTTTGTCAATTTTGCCAGTGAAATCTTCAACTTTTTGTAATTTTCCTTGCATGAGTGGCAATAAAATTTCTTTTTGGTCAAGTTTTTTTGCTACACCCAACATGCCATTTAAAACTTCTTTTGCACTTTCAAAACTATAATTTTTTGCAATTTGTGCACTTGCATGAATCAATTCTTTTGTATATTCATCTAGTCCACTCATTTCCATTTTGTCTATGTATGCAACACCCACAGGAACTACTGCATCGCCAATAGTTACCAATAAATCACTTTCATAGCATAATGTCAACACTCTTTCAACTGCATTTAAGTATCCTGTAAATTGCTCTTGTGTAACATTTTGAATTGCGTTTTTATCTTTGCCAAGACCAAGGCCCTCTATGATATCTTTTAAATCTGTGTATGCCTTAGCAAGAGTTTTGATTTCTTTATTTATTTTAATTGTTTTGCCATTAACTTTGGCAACTGCCACACCATCAAACATCCAGTTTGACAATGCTTGAGTACCTGTGTAACGAGATATGTAGTAGTAAGGGCTCTTAGAGTAGCCATCGTATACTTTGTTATACATATCGCCAGCATTTACTGTAATTACACCTTTGCCCTCTTCATTTTTGGTTGCTTGTTCAAGCAAGTTTGCAGTCGTCATATATCCAACTACGGGTGACATGACTACACTTGAAATAAGTAACCCTGTAAATCCGCCAACAACTGCTCCAATTGCACCATATTTTTTTGGTTTTGGCTCGCCTTTGGCTACTTTCACTTTTTTGCCAAATATTAATCTGCACAATAGTAGATGTAGTGGCAATAACAAATATCTAAGCACCAAGAATAAAATAGGGAACATAATTGTATTCACAAACATTGTTGCAATAGCCACAGCAAGCCTTGTGATGCTTGATACATCTATATCATAACCATTAAGAGCTTTTTGTAATGTGAGATCCACATATTCACTAATTGTGGTTGCAGGTGTGCCGTTTACTGACAAATGCAAAAAT
>JAFZND010000137.1 GCA_017553065.1 Clostridia bacterium | reverse complement strand
GGGGGTGGGATTTGAACCACACGACCTTCGGGTTATGAGCCCGACGAGCTACCGAGCTGCTCCACCCCGCGACAAATGCATTTATATCAAAATGCTCTAATAGTTTACTTGAAAACTAGTGTGTTGTCAATAGTTTTTAGAATGTTTTGTAGTGATTGATTTTATTATAATAAAAAAACAGCAAATTCCAATTGCCGTTTTTATTCTTCAAAATATGTTCTATCTGTTTTGCCCCAGCCGTACACTTCGCGAGCATATTCTTCTAGGAAGTTTGCTCTATCGGTATAGTAGGCGTTTTTATCTGAATACTCGTACACTGCAGTGGTGGTTGAATCTAGGTTGGATTGCAACTTTTTTTGTGTGCTTTTTAGGTTTGCAATGCGTATGAATTCATACAAAAGAACAACGGCACTGACAAATATCACTGCACTTAGCACGATTGTTAAGATTTTTAATGTTTTTGTTTTATTCATAATGCTTTATTTGAAAATAGGTGAAAATAGTTTGCTTTTTCGTATCACATTCCACCATTTTACACTAGCATTATATATCTTTTTAAAACACAAAGCAAACAATTTGCCAGCAGTTAGACGCTCTAACATTAGTCCAATTGTAAATGAGAGTAGCAAATAAAGTCGAATTAAACCAAAAGAATATATTGCAGATAGATATAAAAAAACTACGCCTGCGCCCGCTGTGGCAACCAAATCACACACAAAACGCACAAAATATTTGTCGTGTGTAAGGTAGCGAATAAAATTTCCAAGTTCACTGCAAAGGCCGACGAGCAATCCTGCACACAAAAACATGCCAAAAAGTTTTAGTTGACCTAAAATCATTTAAATATTTTCCTAAGGAATTTATTTGATTTACCATATTTTATTGTATCCACAAGGCCGTCGCCTTCCATTATGCCTGTGGCTATATCTAGTTTAATTACATGTAGCATACTTCCTGTGATATACATGGCAGTTTTGCCAACCATAAGAGTAATGCAGTTTTCGTTTGCAGATAGTGTTTGTGTAACACCTGTAACTGTGAATTTATTTCTGTTTTCTAATATCACTTTGCTACTTATACTTTCTCTAACCGGTACATTTTGCATAAAATGTGCTCCTTTTTTGTGTTTTTTATCAATTATACTATATGATGTTCAAACTCTAATTTATGTCAAAATTGTTCATAATGTGTCAATATACTTTTATGCAAAAATACCACTTGTGTTTTATTATAATAAAAAAATGGAGTGCGTGCAATATGAAAAAGAAAGCATTTACTTATTTGGGTTTATTTATTTTGTTTTATGTGATATGCAAAGCTTATGTTGTGGTGCCAGAGTGCAAAATATTTGGCTATGGATTATTTTATTCTTTGATACTTTGTGGTGGTGGATATTTTGTAGTGCTAACTTACGTGCCTGCTTTTTTGCTTGCCAACTTAAATATCGTTGGCATTTATGTGGCTCTTGCCACTATTGCCACAGCTGTGCCATTAGTGACAGTGGCAAAACGAAAAAAAATGGCAAGTTTTGTATATTACATAGTTGCATTGTTACCACAAATTTTTTATGTGTTTGCTACTATTAACAGTGCACAAATTGCACTTACATGGGTTTTTGCAATACTACTAGGGCTACTATTTATGTTTGTGTGCCATATGTGCCTAACAATACTAAAAAATAGGTTGCACAACTTTGTGCTTAACACAGATGAAAAAATTGCGCTATCAATTTTTGTGGTGGTTGTATCCATTGGGCTATGTGCTTGCAAGTTTTATGTATCGCCGAATGTCATTGTGTGTTTGTTTCTAATTTTTACTTTTACATACTTTTTTGATGCAAAATATGCGTTTTTGGCATCAATTTTGTTTGGCCTTGGTGAATTGGTTGTATTTAAAAGCATTGTTACGCCAGGTATATTTGCGTTATATGCCTTATTATCACTTGGCTTTAAATCAAACATAAAAGTGCTTAGCATTATTGCAGTGGTATTATGTAATATTGCACTTGGGTTTTATGTAAGTGAATTAAGTTTTGATGCATTTGAACTAATTGAAATTATAGTTGGTGGCGCATTATTTTTTGCAATACCAAAAAAGTGGGCAGAGCACTTTAGAGCAATGTTTACTATGTCATACGATAGCATTGCATCTAGGGGTATTGTGAATCGCACGCGAGATAGTGTGTGTATGCGTCTAAATAATGTGTCGCAAGTATTTAAAGAAATGGATTATACATATCGCAAAATGATTCAAGGCAATATGCCAGAGAGTCAAGCAAAAGAATTAGTGGGTGGCGAACTTGTAAACAAAGTGTGTGCGCACTGCAAAGAGCGAAATAAGTGTATGTGTGTGGATGGTAAATTTACACTAGATGTGTTTGAAGAAATGCTTGACGCTGGTATGGTGCGTGGCAAGGTAACACTACTTGATGTTCCGCCATATCTTACTGCAAAATGCAACAACATAAATTTGCTAATAACTACGCTAAATGCACTAATAAAAAATTATAAGCAATATGCAAACATGATAAAAAATAATGATAGTAGTAAATTACTAATTGCAGATAATTTGAATGCGCTTAGTGGAATGCTGACCAATTTATCAAAAGAAATAAGCATGAATATCACTTTTGATAGTGCACTTGAAAATAGGATAAGAGAAGAACTTACATACAAAAATATAATTGTGTATGAGACAGTGGTGTATATGCTGGACGCAAATACCAAAATAATCACACTACTTGTGCCAAGTGAATTTAAAAAATTGCAAATAATAGAAAAATGTGTATCTAAAACAATAGGTAAACAATTTTTTGTTAGCGAAACATTAGATAAAGGCAGTATGCAAATGCTAACGCTAAAACAAAAACCAAATTTTGACCTTGTGTTTGGAGTTAGTTCTATTGGTAAAGACGGAGTAATGAAAAATGGCGATACACATTCGGCAATAAAACTTGCAGATGGCAAATACATGGTGGGCCTTAGCGACGGCATGGGTACGGGAGCAAAAGCGCACGCATCATCATCACTTGCCATAAACCTTATCGAAAATTTTTACAAAGCAGATTTTGATAGTGGGATTGTACTAAGTACAATAAACAAGTTACTTAGTATAAATGGTGGGGAGAATTATTCCACATTAGATTTGTGTATAATGGATTTATACAAAAACACATTTGACTTTATAAAATTGGGTGCGCCTTTTTGCGTAGTAAAAAATAATAATAAGTTGCAAGTAGTAGAAGGTAGCGGATTACCAATTGGCGTGCTAGAAGAAATGAAACCACATATTACTAATAAACTAATAAATCCATTTGATACAATTATTATGTTTAGCGATGGCGTGGTAGACGCATTTGATGGAAAAGAAAATTTGCTAAACTATCTTACTACTATTTCAACCACAAATCCACAAACACTTGCAGAAGAATTACTAGATGGCTCAGTTGATTATGTTAAAGGAAAAGTTACTGATGATATGACTGTGCTTGCATGCAGAGTATATCCACTCTAATTTGACAATATATTAGTAGTATTTGACAAAAAGTCACCTAAAAATTACCAACATAACAAAAAACTAATTTTTACATTGAATTTACAAATTTTTTGTTATATAATGAATGCAGGTGAATATATTATGGAAAATGTAGACAAAATTATTGAAAATAATAAATTGATTGTGAAAGGTGATGTGGTAGGTGTTGCTTGCTCTGGCGGAATTGATAGCATGAGTTTGTTACATTATCTACACACAAACAAAGATAAATGGGGATGTGAAGTGATTGCACTTAATATCGATCATGATTTGCGTCCAACTAGTGCAGGCGATTCATTGTTTGTAATAAATTGGTGCAATGCAAATGGCATTAAATGTTTGTCACAAAAAGTGGATGTAAAAAAACTTGTGGAAGAGAAAAAATATACAGTGGAGCAAGCTGCACGCGAACTAAGATACAAAGCATTCAAAAAAATGTTAGATAAGCATATTGTTACAAAAATTGCTCTTGGTCATCACATGAACGACCAGGCAGAAACAATACTCCTTAATATTTTTAGGGGCGCAGGCCTTGGTGGTGCTTGTGGCATGGAAGTAATGCGTGACGGCGTGTATATTCGTCCAATGCTATCTACATCTAGAGTTCAAATAAAAGCATATGCAGCAACAAACGACATTCCTTTTGTGGAAGATGAAACAAATTATTCTAATGATTATGCGCGCAATTATATAAGAAATATGATTATGCCTGTGATTAGAAACAAATGGAGTAATGCAGACGCAAACATTTGCGCATTTGGTGAAGTGTGCCGACAAGATGACCAATTTATATTTAATCAAATACCAAAAGATAGCGTGGTGTATGAAGATGACCACACTGCAAAAATATTTGCAAGTTATTTTGTAAATAGTGATTCATTGGTATTTAGATTGATACTTGACACACTAAAACATATTGGATTTGCAAAAGATGTAGAAAAGAAACATTTGCGCATTATAAAAAACATGGCTATTGAAAGTAAAAATGGTAGCAGAATTAGTTTGCCAAATGGTCTTAGCGTAATTAAAGAATACAACTTTATTACACTTACAAATCGCAATGTGAAAAAACAAAAGAAAACATGGAAAATGGAAAGGGGCAAAATTGATATCCCTGGCCTTGGCGTTATTGAAGTAGATTTGCTGCGCAAATTTAAAGTGGGCGACTACAAATGTATGCTTGACCATGCAAAATTGCCAAAAGGCGCTGTGTTTAGATGTCGCAAAGATGGTGACGTATTTGAAAAATTTGGTGGCGGAACAAAATCACTTAATGAATATTTGATTGAAAAGAAAGTTCCTGCGCGCCTAAGAGATGTATTGCCTGTGCTTGCAGTTGGCAACGAAGTGTATTGCATCCCAGGTGTTGAAATTAGCGACAAAGTGCGCATTGACAAGAAAACAACTAGCGTGTATGTAATCAATTTGGTCACATTTTAATTAGAATATAAATCATTAGTAATTATATGTTGCTAATGATTTTTTTATT
>JAFZND010000136.1 GCA_017553065.1 Clostridia bacterium | reverse complement strand
GCAATTACCACATGTGTCCCAACTAAATCCGTAACCAATGCAATTTGAATATTGCATCATGAATTTTAGCATTACAAGTCGCTCATCAATATCATCATATGTGAGCACTTTTAGCGCATTAAGCAAATGAACCAAAAGATTTGATGCAAGCATATTTGGCTTTAACACAAAATCACACATTTGGAGCATTGAACAAGCAAGTGTGTATCTATCATAATCAGCTGTAAGTTCAAAAAATAAATTTTCCGCACTTACGCTTGTAACAGTATACTTGCCACCCTTCTCTACAATAGTCCATTCTCCAAAACAAAAAGGTTGAGCTGCAAATTTTAATTTTGCTTTTGCACCCCTAACACCTTTTAGTACAGCAGTAATTTTACCAACTTCTGCTGTAAATATTGTAACCAAAACATCTTTATCTTTGTAATCTTGACATTTTAGTACTATACCATTAAAAATATAATCCATCGCCATCTTCTAGCGATTTGTATAACATATAGTATTTAATTTCGCCTGTTTCTTCAAACAAACGCCAACACAATTCTTTTACATCCAACATAAAATAACCTCTTACTTATATTATGCTCGATATATAGAATATTATGCTAATTACAAATCGTTTTGTTCGTATCCTAAATCTTTTATATATTTGTTGTTATCACGCCAATCTTCGCGTACTTTTACAAATAATTTAAGCATTACTTTGCCATTTACTACTTTTTCTATATCTTCTCTTGCAGCAACACCAATCTTTTTAAGCATACTGCCATCTTTACCAATGATAATTGATTTATGAGACTGCTTTTCACAAATAATATCCGCAGCAATAGTTACCAAATTTTCACTTTCAGTGAATTCCACAATTTCCACTGCAATTCCATGTGGTACTTCATCTTGCAAATACCATAGTGCCTTTTCGCGTACAATCTCTTTTACAATATATCTTACAGATTTATCTGTGTACACATCATTATCAAAATATTTTACGCCAGATGGTAAATATTTTTTGATGATATCAATAAGGACTTGAATATTATCACCGCGTTTTGCACTAAGTGGAACAATATCAACAATGTTTTTTAAATCATTAAATTGCTCCAATTTTGGATACAACTCTTCAAAAGATGATAAGTCAATCTTATTTACAACAAGTATCACTTTTTGTTTATCATATGTTTTGATAATTTCTATGTCACTTGATGTGATTTTTCTACTTCCATCTATCACAAGCAATATTACATCTACTCCACGCTTTGCGCTATCAATACTTTTGCTCATAAACTCATCTAGTTTATTTTTGCTTGTGTGCATGCCAGGAGTGTCAATAAATACGATTTGACTATCTTGATCATTATATACGCCAATAATCTTATCTCTTGTTGTTTGTGGTTTTGGGCTCACAATAGCAACCTTTTCTTTAATAAGGGTATTAATAAGTGTGCTTTTGCCAACATTTGGCTCGCCAAGTATGGCTACAAATCCGCTTTTGAAACTCATTTTAATCCTCCTAAGATTTCTTCTTCTTTTGCTCTCATTATCAACTTATCTTTTTCTTCTATATGGTCATAACCAAGCAAGTGGAGTAATCCATGCACTCCAAGATAACAAAATTCTCTTTCTAAGCTATTGCCATATTCTTTTGCTTGTTGTTTTACTTTCTTTATACAAATATAAATATCGCCAAGCATAATGTTGCCAGTGGCAGGATTTATATCATCTTTAAAAACTTTTTTGTTAAGTGTGTCACACACAATCTTATTTTCACCTTCTCTGTTCAACACAGGGAATGACAAAACATCAGTTACCTTATCTACATTTCTAAATTCCGCATTCATGCGTTTGATTGTTTTGGAATTTACCAATGCAACATTTACTTCTAATTCGTTGCAAGGAATTTGTAAAACTTCTACTGCTTTTAAATAGTATTTGTGCAACATATCATAATATTTATTCTTTCGTTTATTAAAATTAATTAACATTATTAACCTCTACAACACTTTTTAAATATGTGCTAACAACATAGTTATTACCCACTTTATTTACTGTCGTGTTATTCTCTATTATTTCAAAACCTTCTGGAACACATGCAATCGCTTTATTGTATGTTTCTTGTTTTAATTTGTCTTCGTAATCTGCAAATTCTCTATGAGTTGTTACAAATTGAACTTCGTGATAAATTGTGTAATTAATATTTAATGGAATAAACAATCCATTAAATAAATTCTCTTTTTTATATTCTATCTCAAATGAGTCAAAACTGCAATGTTTATTTGTTGCAAATAACTTTTTTGTGCCCAAATAGTATTCACTATTTGTAAGTTTTTTGCCTGTGCGCACACTTTCAACAGAATTTTCATCAAAGGTAGAACTTGCACAAAACCATGTATCACCAATAACTTTTCCTATGGCTTCGCATTGTGATTTTGCACCATTATGATCAATGTAATAAGGATATATTAACTCATCGCCCTTTTTTACAATATCACCCACTTTTACACAAGGTGTTCCACTCACTACATCTATAGATGTAATAAGCATATTGTATGGTGCAGTAATAGAATTATAAGTATTTGTTATTTGTGGTAATTTTTCTTTTACATTAATCGTAATTGTGTTACCAACAGATGTTACACTCACTAGTGAAATATCTTGTATGTTTTCAATAATGTATTTTTCTAATTTGTCTGCTTCAAATGTATTTATTTTACCAATTTTTATACCATAATTAGCAATACATTCAATAATGCTATTTGTAGAAACATAATTATTGCCCATTACATTTATGTAAAATGTAAATTTTGAAAATATAATGGCACTTGCAATTACAATAAAAGTACCCACAACTATTCCCAATCTTTTGATTACATAATCAAAAACAGATTGAATACCATAATTTTTTACTACATCTACATTATAACACTTTTCGTTTAATATACCCAATAAGTTTGCGAGCATTTTTTTGTAAATAGTAAACTCCACACAAGTTGCACTTGTCTTAATTATATTTTGTGCAACAATTCCATTTGAATAAAGTATATTTATTACTGTTGTTGGGCTACAATTTGACACGCTAATTCTTACCTTATTTTTCACTATTTTCACCCTTTGACAAAAAAAATTTTGTTATATTTCCTTTTATAATTATTTCTTCTTTATCCAGTGATTTTATGTTCATTTTTTTACCCTCAATATTTAATTCATCTGATTTTACTTTTAATACAATCAATTCATCCGAATAAGATAGAATTTTTAAAAAACCAGAAACATAAACTACACTATTTGATAGCATAATTATTTTAAATTTGTCTGCAAAATCACTCGCTTTACAGCCAGATAATTCATATAATTCATCTAAATAATTAAACATAAAAAATACTCCTAGAATATTATATTTTCTAGAAGCATTGAATATAACAAAAAAGCAGTTCGCTTATACCGAACTGCCTATTCATCATCTTTTCTTTTTAATGCATCTGCCACAATAATAGTTTTCATTTTTTGTGACATATTCCTAAATTCTTCTACAACAGAATTACCTTGTGATTGTGATTTTTCACCATCATTATCTAATTTGTTTAGAATATCATCTAGGTCATCACCTTGAGAATTGTCATCCTCTATTGGCTGAATTCTGTGTATTTGTTTTTTAGGTGCCAAACTCGATTTTGATTCTTGCATATCACCCTCACTAAACTCATGTGTTTTAGTGTTTTCTATTGCACGCTCACGCATGTAGTTATGTGATGTAACCTCTTTAAGAATCTCGGGGATATCATCTTGAGCTGGTTTTTCCTCTTTTTCAGGTTCCACCTTTCCTTCTGGTTTTGTTTCTTGTACTTTTTCTTCAATTTTGGCCTTTTTTGATGGCTTTATAACTGTAGCAAAAACCAAGAAAAGCAATACCACACCAAATACTATTCCCACGAGTATCAATATGCTTAACTTATCCATATTTTAGTTACTCTTATTTTTTAGATTTTTTTGGACTATCAATTTCAATTTCTTTTGGGCCATCTGGCTTGCCAAGAGCTTTACGCATTGATGTGTCTGCTACTACATTTTGCATTTTGTAGTAATCCATCACACCAATATTACCTTTTGACATTGCATCACTAATTGCTTTTGGCACTTCTGCCTCAGCATCAAGAAGTTGAGCACGCTTTTCTTGTGTCTTTGCACGCATTTCATGTTCTGCTGCAATAGCCATTGCTCTACGCTCTTCTGCACGAGCATTAGCAATTTGCATATCTGCTTCTGCTCTTTCTGCTTGAAGTTTTGCACCAATGTTACGGCCAACGTCAATGTCAGCAATATCA
The DNA here is from genome assembly GCA_017553065.1 of Clostridia bacterium. Classification (GTDB taxonomy): domain Bacteria; phylum Bacillota; class Clostridia; order Christensenellales; family UBA1242; genus UBA11490. Next base: position 1,632 of record JAFZND010000136.1, on the reverse strand, counting down.
ATACTTAAAATTTCAAAAGCTGTACCTTTATCTAGACCTTTTTCTAGAACTGTTTTACTAATAATGTCTGGATTTTCCAAAACTTCAGTATGTGTTTTTGCACTACCTACAGTTGTAACAATACCTTCACCAACACGGGCAATAACTGTATCTTCACCAGCACCACCAATAAGTTTGTCAATATTTGTTTTCACTGTAACTCTTGCTTTAACAACTAGTTCGATACCATCACGTGCAACAGCACTAATTTCTGGAGTTGTAATAACAACAGGTTTTACACTATTTTGAACAGCAAGAAGAATATCACGATTTGCAAGGTCAATTGCTTTTGCATTTTGAATTGTCAAATTGATTTTTGCACCATGAGCAGTAATCAAAGCATCTACAACTTTTTGAACATTACCACCTGACATGTAGTGTGTTTCCAAATCATCAACTGTAAGTTTTACACCTGCTTTCTTTGCGTTTATATAGCAGTTTACAATAAGTTGTGTGTTTACCTTACGCAATTTCATGCCAACAAGTTTGCCTGCCGAAATGTGAGCACCAGAAACCATTGCTCTTACCCACAATCCTACTGGAACAATTGTAACAACAATTGCAATAAGCACAAATACTATTACAAGCACTATTACTAGTGTCCATAGCGTGCTACTAGAAGATAATAATAAATTCTCCATACTCTATTCCTCCTTAAATCTTCTTAACCTTAATTTGATCGCCATCTACTTCTACAACTTTTACCTTGCTGTTCTTAGCAATGTATTCACCTGTAGATACTGCTTCATACACTTTGTCTTTGTATGTAAATGAACCAACTGGACGGAAAGCAGTAGTTGCAAAACCAACTTTTCCAAGCAATTTTGCATGTTCTCTGCTTGGCTTTGAATAATTAGTAGGAACTGCTGTTTTATTTTGAATTATTCCAAAATTTAGTAGACCAAATTTTGCAAGTATCAAAACTAATACGAATGCTACGATAAGCACTGCTACACTTACTGTAAGCATTACAACCAATTGCATAAGTGAACCACCCATAACCATTCTTGCGGTGATACCACCAATTGCAAATACACTACCTGTAATACCAAATATACCAAATCCTGGTGCAAATAATTCTACACAAAGTAAAATTACACCTGCAATCAATGCAATCATTGGTATGTATCCAAGTCCGTCAAATAATGATGTAAAGCTATTAACAATTTCTTGCCACATATCAAAACCCTCCAATATAATACTCAAGTATTATACCATATAATTAGCCAAAATGAAATAGTAAACAATCACTTTTTTGCATTTTTTTCGATTAAATAAAAAAATCTACACCATCTGGTGTAGATTAATTTATATTATAGAGCTGATTTCATATCATCAACAATAGATTGAAGTTCTACAAATATTTGACGAACATCTGCGTTGTCACTATCTAGGCCTTCACCTTTTGCTGTTTCTTCTTCAATCAAATTCTCAATATCTGTGATAAGTTCAAGTTTCTTATCCATATCACTATTGTTTGAGAAATCAAGTGCTGAATAACGTGTTGTGATATCTCTTAGAGCTTCACTCAAGCGCTCATTGTCAACGCCACTCTCTTGTTCTTCTTCTACTGGAGCAGGTGCTGGTGCTGGT
>JAFZND010000135.1 GCA_017553065.1 Clostridia bacterium | reverse complement strand
CCTGGTAATTCGGGTGGCCCACTTATTAATGCAAAAGGCGAAGTGGTGGGAATAAACACATTAAAAATAAGCGGTGGCGAAGGTATAGGATTTGCTATCCCTAGCAAAAGCATACAATCATTACTTTCAAATATAATAAAAAATGATGATTATGTGGCGCCATATCTTGGGGTTTATGGATATGATAGCGAGATAGCATGCTATTATGGTGATACACATTTAAGTAATGGCGTTTATATCTTGGATATAAACGAAAATAGTCCACTTAAGGAAAGCGGAGTAAAAAATGGAGATGTGATTACCAAATTTAATGGTAGAAAAATTACAAATATGCTTGACCTTAGGGATGAATTATTTAAAACCAATGTGGGTGATGAAATAAAAATTGGTTTCGTGCAGGGTGGCATTTACAAAGAAAGTTATATAAATTTGGTTACAAATCCACATACAACTATTAAGCAGTAATTAAATTACTGCTTTTTTGTGTGCTATTGTTTGCTTGCTTTTATTTTATTTATATTATAAAATAAAGCTGTAATTATAATACTATGGAGACAATATGCAGCACGAAATTCGAAACAATTACACATGCCTAGACGCAAATAAAAATTATATGTATGTAATATCAATACGTTGCGTCATTATAGTGGCAGTATCACTTTTATTTATGATAATTGCCTCACTTGTAGGTATGAAATATGGGGAGTTTACCCAAACTCGTGCAGCAAGTTTTGTTGCAATAGTAATTACACCACTATGTTATTTGCTATTTTACTTTTTTTATCATAAAAAGAATAGTATCAAAATTTGGCAAAAACCAAAGTTTAATATTTTGTATTTGTTAATTGCAATATTATTTGCGGGAATATGCGTGTTTGCCATTGCGCCTATAACAAATTGGATAAGCGTGCTTTTGCAAAAGTTAGGTTACAATGCAAATAATGACTTAACTTACAATATGGACACATGGTGGCGCATTTGTTTTGGGTTTATTGGTTATGCAATACTTCCAGCAATTGCAGAAGAATTAATTTATAGAAGAGTTATGCTTAATGGATTTTTAACTAAACACAGCGTAAAAGCAAGCGTGGTAATGGTTGCAATACTATTTACACTAATGCATGGTTCATTAAATCAATTTTTCTATCAACTAATTTTGGGATTGATTCTAACTATTCTTGCTTATGTTACGGGTAGTATAATGTATTCAGTGGTAATGCATTTGCTTAACAACGCAGTTATTATTACATTATCACTAACAAATAGTATGTATTTAGTGGAAGGCAATGCAATAATGTCACATTACGGGTGGAATATACTATTATATACTCTTATATTTGTTGCAGGTGTTATGCTTATATTGTGTATTTTGTATTTAATGAATAAATACAAACATACAAAGACGGCACCTGAGAATATAATAGTAAAAGACAATGTATTTAATTTTACTAAAGCGCAAAATAGTGTTGAAAATGGCTATTTCTATATGTCGATAATTGTTGCTACAGTGATATGGATTACAAACACAATTACGGGCTGGTTAAATATTTAGTTTAGAGGATAATAATGGAGTACATACCAGAGCAAAAGGGCAAATCAATATACAAAACATACATGATATACTTTATATGCATGGTGTTATTTTGCATAGTGCGAATACTAGCATCACATGGTTTTATGTATATGGATGGATCACGATGGAGCGATGTGTTTTACACAGTGCTCATCCAAGTGGGCCTTATGTTTTTGTTGCCAATGTATTTGTATTGTCGCATGATAAAAGTAACGCCTACAAGTGTTTTTAAAACATGCAACTATTTCAAACTTACTTGGCCAATAGTTTTTACTAGTTTGTTTATGGGTGTGCTCACATTCTTTATCAATATTATTGTCAGCACGTTCTTTACTGGTATTATTCAATTTACAGGATATCAATCACCACTAGTATTTTCATCTGGTGCAATACCAGATTACAGCATTCCTAATTTCTTTTTAGACATTTTGCTTGTAGCTGTATTGCCAGCAATGTGTGAAGAATTTATGCATCGTGGTTTGTTGCTTCAAGGCACCAAACACATGGGATTTACAAAATCTATTATTATGAGTTCAGTTTTGTTTGGTTTGTTGCACTTCAACATTAACCAAGTAAGTTATGCAATTGTGCTTGGTCTTATTATGGGTTATGTGTCTGTTGTTGCAAAGAATATTTGGCCAGCAATTCTTGTTCACTTTACCAACAACTTTATTTCCGTTTACTTAGATTATGCTCAGGCAAACGGGTGGCCACTTGGTAACTTCTACAATGCATTTAATGAATTATTTAAAAAGATGAACATGTATGTGGTAATTCTTGTAATTACCGTGGCACTCATTTTGGTGGTTGTGATATTATTATGGCTTGTGACAATTTTGTATAAGCAGGCAATTTTGCGAAAGGTAAATAAGGCAATCGGCAATGCCTATGAGTCTAGCAGTTATGATGTGCGCAATGCTCCAGTTGTGATAGATAGAAATCAAACAATTAGGGCAATGCTTGCAACAAATACAATGCTAAATCTTGAATATGAAGAAATGAAAAATCCGCTTAGTGCGGTTATGCCAAAACAAACAAGTGTATATAAATCTACATCAAAAGATAATTTATTTTTAGTGGGCAGTTTCATACTGGGATTTTTGGTGACATTATTTACATTTGTGTGGGGGTTTATCTAGTATGAATTGTTTGATAGTTTGCGTGGGCACAATTAAAGAAGATTATTATACTCAAGCAGTACATGAATATGCTACAAGATTATCCCGTTTTGACAAGGTGTGCATCATAGAGGTTCCAGAAGCAAGAGTTCCTAAAAATCCAAGTGATGCAGATATAGAAAATGTCAAAAAACAAGAATGTGCTAATTTACAAAAACAAATAAAGGGTTATGTAATTGCATTAGATAAAGTTGGCAAAAAATTGACTAGCGAAGAGTTTAGTGAAAAATTAGATAAACTAAGTCAAATCACCAGTACAGTCACTTTTGTAATTGGTGGTAGTTATGGACTTACAGAAGAGTTTAGAAAAAGTGCAGATTATTTACTCAGCTTTTCTGATTTTACTTTTCCACACCAATTGATGCGAGTAATACTACTAGAACAACTTTATAGAGCTACAACAATATCAAAAAATATTACATATCACAAATAAATTATGGATACAAAATATATGCAACTAGCCTTAGAATTGGCACACAAAGCATATTTGCATGGCGATGTGCCTGTAGGTGCAGTAATTGTAAAAAATGGCAAAGTAATATCTAAGGCATATAATAAAAAAACAAAATTAAAAGACAGTACCAAGCATGCAGAAATTATTGCAATATCAAAAGCAAGCAAAAAACTAAAAGATTTTAGACTTGAAGGTTGCGAAATGTATGTTACATTTGAGCCATGTGTAATGTGTCTTGGGGCAATACTTAGTGCGCGAATTGAGCACATATATTTTGGTGCATACGATAAAAGATTTGAAAGCGTGAAATATGTGGAAGGTATGCCATTTAATCACCAGGCAGAATTCGTAGGTGGCGTGATGGAAAAAGAATGTAGCGCACTGCTAACAAAATTTTTTAAGGAGATTAGAGAATAATGCAACTTCAAACACAATTACAATCAAATGTGCGTACAAAAGAAATTACATGCAATGCAGTAGTTGTGTGCAAAGGTAAAAATACCAAACTTGATTTTCATTCTTTGATTTTGGGTAAGCAAATGTGCAGTTTTGTGGTGGATGCACTATGCGATTATCCAACCACCACAATTGATAAATATGAAGATTATTTTAAAATTGCAAAAGATCATTGTGGCACTTTTGATTACACGATAGTTATTGGCGGTAATATGCCACTACTTAGTGCTAGCAATATGCAAAACCTTGTTCAATATGCAATTTTTAAAAATGCAAATTTAGTGAAATTTACTGGTGGATATTTTGTAAAAAATTCATATCTAAAAAATGCAACAAATCCTATGTGTGACAATGTTTACACACAAGATTTTGAAGATTTTTATTTGGTGGAAAACAAAACGCAGTTGCGCCAAGTAACAAAAATTATTCAAAATAGGTTAATTGCAAAATTTGATGCGCTAGGCGTTGAAATACTTGGCAAAGTTCAAATTGATTATGATGCTCAAATTGATGGCGGAGCAGTGATATTTGGTGGAAATGTAATTAAAGGATATTCACACATATCTAGTGGTGTAATATTAAAAGAAAACAATGTGATTGAAGATAGTTTTGTAGGCAATGATAGTTGCATAAGTTATAGCATTATTACTAATTCGCGCATTGGAAAGAATTGTTACATTGGTCCATTTGCAGAATTAAATGGTGTAAAATTATTAGATAATCAAACAGTAAAAGGTAATAAGGAGAAATAACATGATAGTAGTAGTTGGTCTTGGCAATCCTGGTAAAGAATACGAGAATACTTATCACAACATGGGCTACATGTGTGTAGATGCTTTTGCTTCCAGCCATGGAGCAAGTTTTTCCAAGTCCAAATATCATGCAATGTATGCAGAGACTTTTATTGGTGATGAAAAAGTAATTATTTTAAAACCAACAACTTATATGAATCTTAGTGGTGTAAGTGTTGCTGAATGTGTGAATAAATTAAAATTACCACCAGATAAGTTAATAGTGGTATATGATGATATTGATTTACCATTTGGTGCAATTAGAATAAGGAAAAGTGGCAGTGCGGGCACACACAATGGTATGAGAAATATTGTGGAGCTTCTTGGTACCGAAAAATTTAGTAGGTTGCGAGTTGGTATTGGGCGCGATGAAAAAAAAGACCTAAAAGATTTTGTTTTAAGCAAAGTTTCAAAAGATAATATGACATTACTCGAAAATGAAAAACAAAAAATAGTAAAAGTAATTGATGCTTTTATTTCATTTAAGGGTGATGTGGAACGAATTGATATAAACAATTATTAAAATGATAGAAAAAGTATTAGGTGGCGGCAGTGTTCTTAGCACGCT
>JAFZND010000134.1 GCA_017553065.1 Clostridia bacterium | reverse complement strand
GGCAGATAGTAGAATTGCAAGCGATACTCCAATTGATAGTGTAATTAGCATTGTTTTTTGTTTAATTATTCCACTAGATAGTTCTTCAACTTGTCTATTTAAAACATGTATTGCTGGCTCAGCCATTACTATAAACAATCCTGTAATGGCGCATATAGGTATAAGTAAATAAGGGGAAACGCTATATATGTTAGTGGATAGTGCACTAGCAAGTGGCATAAATCCACATTTTGCTCCCATAAAGAATAATACAATACCAATATATGTGTAAGCAACGCCAACAAACAAACGAGCAATAGCTCGTTTTGGTAGTTTTAATAAACTCCAATTATATATCATAAAGAATGCCACAATAGGTATTAAAATTAGTGCAACTTCCTTTACATTTTCTACTATTTGCAAACCAAATTCTTTTGCTATATCTACAAAATTTGTGTATGTCACAACATCTTGTGTAGGAATTGATGCACCCATGTTGCCAAGTATTGCACTCATAAGCATTACGGCAAATATAGGACCAATACTGCACATTGCAAGCAATCCAAAGCCATCATCTTGGTTATTCTCACCACTACGAACAGCACTAATACCAAGACCAAATGCCATAATAAATGGAACACTGAGCGCGCCAGTGGTTACGCCACTAGCATCAAATGCAATAGGTAAAAATGCTTTTGGAACAAAGAACATTAGTATAAATATAATTGAATATGCAACTGCAAGTACATATTTTATTTTTATATTTAATAGTATGCGTAGGGTAGCAAGGAATAAGAAAAATCCTACGCCCACACCAACAGTGATAATAAACACATAGTTATTTATGCCTGGTACTTGGGTGGCAAGTAAACTTAAATCGCTCTCGGCAATTGTTACTATCACGCCAATAATAAATGAACATATGAGCATTAGTGCAACTTTTTTTGTTTTACTAAGGTGTGAGCCAATGTATCCACCCATTTTCATTAAGGACAAATCATTGCCCATACTAAATAAGCAAATACCAATCATAAGTAAAATCGTACTAATGCCAAATGCAAACATACTCCAGCCACAATTTGGCACAAAAATAAGAGATAGTACTATTATTACTACCGCTATTGGCAATATTGAGATAATAGATTCTTTAATCTTATTTAAAAATATCGCTTTCATTACTTATTTATTATAATAAACAATTCTTGTATTTACAAATTATTTTAGCAAATAATTTGCCTTTATTTTGTATTTTTTATTTTGGTATGTTATAATGAAAATGTTCAGGAGAAATTACACTTATGAAAAAAAGAAATAATTCGTTATTGCTAGGATTATACATATCCAGTTTTATACTTATGATTGCTGGTGTCGCTATTATATTAGAAATTGTTTCGTTAGGTATTGCTATTGCTGCCATTGGTTTTGTTGACTTTATAATTGCATGCATTTGTAAAAGCAAATTTAATTCATTTGTTATGCTTAGCAACAAAGTAGATCAAAGCATGGCACTTATTGATATCCAATTAAAATTGCGTTTTGATTTGGTTCCAAACTTGGTGGAAGTTGTTAAGGAATATGAAAAACATGAAAAGCAAGTATTTACGGATGTTATCAAACTTCGCAATCTTGCAGTAAACACAAGTGATGAAAAACTAAAATTGCAATATGCAAATGATTTGATTCCAAAGTTAAATCAAGTGATTGTTATTGCTGAGGCATATCCTGAATTAAAAGCAGAAGCAATATTCCGTTCTCTAATGGATGATTTGACAGAAATAGAAGATAAATTGGTGGCGGCCCGTAGAATATACGATAGCAATGTAAACACATACAACACCAAAATTGAAGTTTTCCCAAATAATATTTTAGCTAATTATTATGGCTTTGAAAAATTTGAACTATTTAAAATTGATTCAGCAGAAAGAATTAATGTTAAGATTAATTTAACTAACAAAAAAGGTAAATAATAATGGTATCAAAAAAAGATTTCTACGAGTTTATTGAAAATGATATTGTCACAAAAGATGATAAAGAAAAATATGCTTATGCGCACAAAAAACAAAAAATAGCAATTAGGTTTTATTTGTTTAGTGGTGCTGCATTCCTTTTGTTTGTATTGTTTTTGTTACTTAGTTGTATTGGTGTGAATAGCGGTGATAATTCTGTATTTTTATCAGTATTATTTGTTGTATCAATAGCTACTTCCATTGCGTTATTTATTATTGCAACTTTTTATTTGGCAAAATCGAGATATAATTTTTATGTAGATAAAGAAAAAATAGTAGGTTATTTACTTCAAGGTTACACATACAAGTATGCTCGCAAAGATTATATTAGTAAAGATATTTTTAAGGTTAGTCCATTTTATGAACCATATGACCATTATCGTGGTGCAGATTATTTATCCATAAAAATTCCAAATAAAGATGGTTCACCATCACAAGTTGAATTGTGTGTTAGTGATTTGAATGTAACTGACACAAGAACTAGAACTACTAGAAATAGCAAGGGTGAGAGGGTAACTGAAACATACACTGTTACCATATTTTATGGTGTATTTGGAATAGTTGAGTTTCCAAAATCATTTAAAACAAACTTGGCAATTAATCATGGTTCAAAATATAAAAAGATAAAAACAGAAGATGTAAAGTTTGATAAGGAGTTTGCAGTTAGGGCTTCTGATGAGCTAGAAGCATATTGTATTTTAACTCCTAGCATGATGAAAAAATTACAACTATTGCACGCTAAAAATCATTTCAGCATTGTGTTGGTGGATAACAAAATGTATTTAGAACTTGGTAATAATTTATTTACAACCAAAAATGTAAAAGAATTAAATGGCGACTACTTTTTAGATTTTTATAATGATGTAAATGAACTTATTTCTATTGTGAATGAAATTAAAAACAACTCAAAAGTATTTAAATTGGAATAAAACATGGTATAATTTGCCATGTTTTTTATTTTTTTGCTAAAATTGCGTTACTTTTTGTCGAAATATGTTATAATTAAAGTGATGATATACTATATAGATTTTGATAGTACGCTTTACAAAACTTCCATGTTAAAGCAAAATACGCTTCATACAATGGCAACCACATGTTGTGCACTTAATCCTGCACTAAACTATAATGATGTACTAAATGAAGCAACTTATCAATACCAGCGTGGTAGAATTTATCATGCTTTTAAACTATGTCATCATTTGGCACAAAAGTATGGCGTTAGTGAAGAAACACTAAAGCATAATGTTTCTAGTGTTATCAATAACGGCAGTATATTTGTATATGACGATGCAATAGATTTTTTAAAACGACTTAAAGCAGCAGGTAATGAAGTGCATATGCTTACATTTGTAACCATAGACGGCATTTCATATCAATCTACAAAGATTAATGGCTCTGGTTTAAAGAAATACTTTGACGATATTCATATTGCCACATGTCCAAAATGGGAAATAAATATAGATTATTCTAATGGTGTATTTATTGACGATAACCCAAGCGATCTTGTTGGGCTATATCAACAGCATCCTGTGGATGTAATTCGTATTCGCCGTGACGACAATAAGTATTCACTTATTGATATAGAAGAAATTCCTATGAAAGAATTCCCAGATTTAAAATCTTTGGCAGATTATTTGAAGATATAAAAAAAGATGAACTCATGCAAGTTCGTCTTTTTTTGTGGTGCCGGTGGCCGGAGTCGAACCGGCACGGAGTTGCCCCCGCTAGATTTTGAGTCTAGTGCGTCTGCCAATTTCACCACACCGGCATATATTTCAATGCTTTTATATAATATCAAAAGTTTATCTCAATTGCAACTGCTTTTGCTAAAATTTTAACATTGTGTGTCCAAATCGTTTAATGTTTTTTCATATTTTTGATATCATATATCAAAAGGGGAGAAATATGCAGCTAAGGTTACTTAATTTTTATCAATTTTTTTCTAATTTTGCTGTATCCATGGTTAGTGGTTTTATTCCGCTAATTATTTACAAAGCTACGAAGTCAGTTCTTTATGCAATGCTATTTATTGTAATCATGTCTGCTGTGCGTGTTGTTTTTGTATTTGCATTAAGAAAGTTAATGATAAAAAAACCACAAGTTATGTTGTTAATGCGCCTTGTGCCAATTGTTGGATATAGTTTTGCACTTGTGTATATTGAAAGCTCATTTTGGGTGTGTTTGGCAGTGATTATTGTGTGTTATGCATGGCAAGTAACATTGAAAAATGGATGTACTGATGCTGTGTTTGCATACGCATCCGATCCAAAAAAGAGTAATAGCAATGCATCATTTATGCGTATTGTGCACAATATATCTGGTGTGGCATCTAGCATACTTGGTGGTATATTTTTAGGTTTAAATAGTACTGCACTAATAATGGTGGCAGCTGGTATATATCTTATAAGTGTAATTCCATTAGTAATCTTTTACTTTATCAACAAAAAAGAACGCACCTTTAACAAAGATTACACATCTAATGTTCAAATGGCAATTGAGAAGGGTGCAAATCAGCAAAATGGTAGTGCAAAATATAAAGATTTGTCTAAGCACATGGTGCTAATGACGCTTGTTACCACAACACTTGCAGCGGCTGGCGATTACATTCCAACATGGTACAACTTACATATATTTGTTTCAGGTGCAAGTTTTGCAACTGCTGGATACTTAAACGCACTTAAAATAGCGGCAGAAATTGCAGGTAATGGTATGGGCAAACGCCTTACAAAGCGCTTTGACAATGGCATGATTGCAGCAATTACATGTGTAGGACTTGCAGCAATTACACCATTCTTTATACTAGCAAAAGCAAATTGGGCAATATATACGGTAATTGTATTATATGGATTCTTAATTGAATTATTGGGATATATTAGTTATGTAAATATCAACAAAGGCAATGTTGTTGGACTTAGCAACGATATGCAATTATACGGAAGGCAAATAGGTATTTCTTTTGGTCAAACGCTTACAGAAATACCGGTGATTGCATTTGCATCTATTCCAATGTGTTTTTATATTTCACCCGCATTCTTTATGCTTGCAGCAATCTATTGGCCAATAAAAGAAGAACAAGTACGCAAGAAAATGGTAGATTATCTCATGCAAAATGAGATATAATTATATTAGGAATTGTTATGAAAAAGAAATTTGCAATTTTAGATGGTAATAACTTGCTCTTTAGAGCATATTATGCGTTACCTTTGCTAGCCAATTTTGATGGCGAATATAGCAACGGTGTTTTTGGCTTTACAAATATGCTTATACATATAATACAGGATATTAAGCCAGACTACATTGCAGTTTGCTTTGACAAAGGCAAAACATTTAGACATGAGATGTATGGTGAGTACAAAGCACAAAGGTCACCAGCACCACAAGAGTTGCTTAATCAATTTCCCATAATGGAACGCATGCTTGACGCTATGAATATTAAGCACTTAGGTGGCATGGGCTTAGAGGCAGACGATATTATAGGTTGCCTTAGTCGAATGTATGACACAGAAAATATTATTGTTACGGCAGATAAAGATTGCCTCCAACTAATCAATGACCACACCAAAGTTTTGGTGCCACACAAAGGTGTAAGCGAAAGTGAACTTGTGGGCGAAGTGGAATTAAAAGAAAAGTATGGTATTGCGCCATATCAAATAATTGAACTAAAGTCCCTAATGGGTGACCCAAGTGACAATATTCCAGGTGTAAAGGGTGTGGGTGAAAAAACTGCACTAAAACTATTGCAAGATTATGTAACACTTGAAGGCGTGTATTCTCATATAGATGAGATTTCTGGGAAGCTACATGAAAAACTTATGGAAAGTGAAAATGTTGCAAAATTATCCCATACTCTTGCAACTATAGTTACAGACAAAGCATTACCATTTGAACTAAGTGATTTTGAATATTCTTATCCATTCAGTGCAGATGTGTTGCAATTATTCAAGCAATATCAATTTAATAGTTTACTCAAGAAAAGTGAACTTTTTGACGAAAATAGTGAATTTTCTGACAATAAATTACAGGACAACATAAAAACTATCTCAATTGATGATTTGTCTACTTGGAATAAAACCATTGATAAATTGGTGCAATCAAATGCACTTTCATTGCATATTGGTGACGATGCTCTTAGTGTGTATAATGGTGAAACAGCATATATGTTACCAATAAAGAAAGATTTAATTTCGCCAGGTTTTGAATTGGATAAATTGCTACTTGGTAGCAAAAAATTATTTGAAAGTAAAGTAAGTAAAATTGTGTATGACAGCAAATCATTAAAACACACATTGCGTGAGTTTGATATTAACCTAAATAATGTGTCATTTGATATTTTGCTTGGTAGATATATTCTAAATAGCGTAGGGAAAGTAAATGTAAGTTTTGCCGAAGTTATAACAGAAAATAGATGCACGAGTGATGTGGATGCATACAATTTGTACTCAATATATCTTAGTTACAAATCCAAGTTGGAAGAGTATAAACTAAACGATATTTACTACGATATGGAATTACCACTCACATCTGTATTATTTGATATGGAAATTCAAGGGTTTAAGCTAGACAAAGATGAACTACAAAAGCAGAGTGACGAGTATAATAAAAATATAAAACAAATAACGAATGACATTTATGAACTTGCAGGGTGTGAATTTAACTTAAATTCACCTAAGCAGTTGGGTGAAGTGCTATTTGACAAATTAGCCATTAAATCTTATAACAACAAAAAGAAAAGCACAAATGCGCAAGTGCTAGAAGATATTATTGATAAGCATCCAATTGTGCCATTGATAATAAGATATAGATTGCTTAGTAAATTGTATAACACATATATTGTGCCATACAAAGAAATGATTAATGAGAAAACAGGTAAAATTTATACTGTGTTTAATCAGTTTGTAACAGCAACAGGAAGGTTGAGTTCATCTGAGCCAAATTTACAAAATATTCC
>JAFZND010000133.1 GCA_017553065.1 Clostridia bacterium | reverse complement strand
ATTCTTTGATTTTGCCAACTGCAGTTTTAGAATCAATGTGAATACAAGTTGCATCATTTTTTGTATTTAAATATTGTAATTGATACAAATAATTAGCACAAAGTACATCTTTGCGAATTGCACCATTTAATTTATTGAAATTTACACTCTTTAATTTTCCTGATATTCTTACATTTTTACCAAACTTTTCTGCTGATATATCAAGCAACATATCTTTTCGAGTATTTGATGAAAAATTGTAATACATATCTCCGGCACCAAAACACACAATTTCCATATCATCACATTTGATCTTTAAGTGATTTGGATGATTTGGAAGACGCATTACTGTGCAATTATTGCACGACAATTTGTATGTTGGTGTTTCGTTTCCAAATCCAAATGGATTTAGGCGTTCTAATTGATTTAAAAAGTCTAAATTAATTTTTACTTTGTTTGCATCAATATCGTATGTTTTGGTAGGAATAAATGCTGATTTTGGGTATTTACCTAGTATAAATTCGTTAATTCTCCTTGTAAATTCTGCGATATTTTCTTTATACAAAGATAATCCACCAGCCTGATTATGTCCACCAAAGCGAATAAGTAGATCTGCAACACTTGATAGTGCTTCATATATATTGATACCAGGAATTGATCTACAACTGCCTTTGTATTCACCTTCTACATTTGTAAGCAAGCATACGGGTTTATTGTATTTTTCTACTAATTTTGCGCAAATAATACCAAGTACACCACTTTCCCAATTATCTTTGCACAAAACAATAATTCCTAGATTTGTTACATTGATATTTTTTAGCATATCAAATGCATCATCTGTAATAATATTTGTGTTTTCTAATCTATCATCATTTAGATTAAGAAGTTTTGATATATTATCTGAAATATCTTTATCATCATTTGATACATACAAATTAAATGATATTGTTGCATCGCCCATTCTACCACTTGCATTTATTTTTGGTGCAAGTTTGTATGCAATATCTTGAGACGAAATTGGTAAATTTATTTTTGTTTTTTTACACAATTTCTTAATACCAATTGGCAAATTATTCTCTTGGTTTTCTAATCCGTGATGGACAATAAATCTGTTTTCATCTATTAGTGGAACAATATCTGCAACGGTAGCTAGACTAGCAATTGTTGTGTACTTTAATGCCTCACTTACGCCAGATAATGCTTGAACAACTTTTAATGCCACACCAGCGCCACATAATTCTTTAAATGGATAATTTTGATTGTCTAATTTTGGATCTATTACAAGAGTATCTGGGACAATTTCTGGAATATCATGGTGATCTGTTACAATTATTTCTACACCTTTTTTCTTGCAGTGTTCTACTTCTTTGTAGCTTGCAATTCCACAATCTACTGTAATGATTAGTTGTGGATTATATGTAGCAATAATTTTATCAATGGTGTCATTATTCATACCATAACCATCAATAAATCTGTTTGGCAAAAACACATGGGAATTTACTCCATGAGATTTAAAATAACTATATAGTATTGCACTTGCACTTATGCCATCAGTATCATAGTCGCCAAGAATAACGATATTTTCATTATTATTCATTGCCAATTGAATTCTTTTTACAACCTTATCCATATTTTTAAGTAAAAATGGATTGTGTAATTGGTTAATGGATGGATTTAAAAATTCATCTATTTTATTATAATCATCCATGCCTCTTGAAATAAGTAATTTGATTATCTCTGGATGCAAATTAAATTTTTGACTATATTCAGTTACTTTTTTGTCATTAAATTTTGTTTGATTTTGTATATATTCCATAATAAAACGAAAAGACCCTCTACATATATCTGTGAAGGTCTTTTTTAAATTAAAAATTAAACTACTAGCTTGTCTTTATCTTTTTGAGATGGTTCGCTAGATTTAGTTTGTTTACTTAGAAGTCTTGAATCTTTGCCTCTATTGTATTGTGCGATCCATGTTGGGATAAGAACAAATTCAATTGCGTATACAGCTGTTGCAATGCCTAATAGTATTTGCATAGCAATAGCAAAACTACTGCTTGTGTATGCAACTGTTGCAACCAACACTACTAAAGCAAGCACACAAATTAATATTATACTTACTACTCTAATATCGTTCATAGCATTATTAACAAGCGTTAAGTTATTTTGTTTATCACTTGTATTGAATGATCTTACTCTTGTAAAGATTACAGCAAATAATAATGATAATACTACAAATACAGATAGATATGGAGCCATAAAGTTTAATGTTACTGGCAACCTAAGTAATGCAACTAATGAGAAAATCATGCTTTGTCCCATCACTTGTGCCAATACATATGCTGTGGCAAGTTTGATTTCAAAACGGAACCATGCATATAAGAATACTACTATTGTGCCAACCAAAATTGTTAGCAATCCCTTTACAAATGAATTTACCCAAGTATGTGGTAAAACTGTAACTTCTTTTTCAATAGTGATATGTGCATTGTCATTAATTCCGGTGATTGCTTTGATATCATTTTCAAAACTTGTTAATCGTGTTTGCATTGCTGCATCGCTAACATTTGCACCTTTTAATACTTTTACTTCTAATCCAGCATTTATATTTTCATTAATACTTTCCAAAGAATAAATCGTTACATTATTCTTTTCTGCAAGTGTATTGAACTCTGCCTTGTAACTTGCAATATTACTCTCAGAAAGTGTTGTGTTGAATCTTACATCAAATTGATAATATGTTTTGTAATCAATTGATGTATTAAATCCAAATACTGCAACTATGATGCATGCTACT
>JAFZND010000132.1 GCA_017553065.1 Clostridia bacterium | reverse complement strand
TTATTACTGAACAAGAATTTGAAGAAACATTTGGCGAGGACTTTGAATAATGAAAAAAATCATACAAAAGAATGTTGTTGGTGTAGTGTCGCTTGGTTGTGATAAAAATAGAGTAGATTTAGAAAAAATGATTGCTAAATTGTCACAAGCGGGTTATATCATTACAACTAACTTAAATGAGGCATATATAGCACTTATTAATACTTGTTCATTTATTTTGGATGCAAGAAAAGAAAGTATAGAAACTATATTGCGTGCAGCAACGCTTAAAAGTGCTAATCTAAAACACATTGTTGTTACAGGTTGCTTAAATAATATGCGATATACTGATTTGCACGAAAGTTTACCAGAAGTAGATAGATTTGTGCCCATTACAGATAATGATAAGATTGTTGACATAATGGACGAATTGATTGGTAAAACGCGTACAGAGTGTGAGTATTCATATTCTCGTGCACTCACAACGCCATCTCACTATGCTTACTTAAAAATTGCAGACGGATGCAACAATTTTTGCAGTTACTGCACAATACCTTACATTCGTGGCAGATTTAAATCTGTTCCTATGAAAGAATTGATAAAAGAAGCAAAAGAATTAGCTTTAGATGGTGTTAGCGAACTAATACTTGTTGCGCAAGATGTAACAAAGTATGGCTATGATTTTCATGGCAAATTATTACTAACAAAACTTATAAAAAAATTATCAAAAATTAAATCAATTAAGTTAATTAGATTGCTTTACTGCTATCCTGACTTAATAGATGACAAACTTATTAAATGCATTGCCAAAAATAAAAAAGTGGCAAAATACATTGATATTCCATTGCAACATATCAATAATGAAGTGTTAAAAGCAATGAATAGACGCACTAACAAAGAACAAATTATTGATATAATTAGTAAATTACGCAAAGCTTGTCCGGATATTACTATTCGTTCCACGTTTATTTTAGGTTTCCCTGGTGAAACAAAAGAGCAATTTGATGAATTGTGTGATTTTGTAACCACATACAAGTTGGATAATGTAGGATTCTTTAAGTACAGCAGAGAAGAAGGTACTCGTGCATACGATATGCCAAATCAAGTGTCTGAAGGTACTAAATCAAAACGATTAAATATTTTATCACAATTGCAATACAAAAATGTTATAGAACACAATCAAAATATGATAAATAAAATTGTAGAAGTGGTTGTAGATAAAATTGAAGGCAAATATGCAGTATGCAGAACATCTAATATGTGTCCAGATGTTGATGGTGTAGTGTACATAAAAAATAATAATTTAACTATTGGGAATTACTACACAGTAAAAATAACCAAATTTGATCATTACGATCTAGAGGGAGAAGTGTTATGAACTTACCTAATAAATTATCACTAACAAGAATATTACTCGTACCAGTAATGATGTTTTTGTATATGGCATCATTTATACCACAAGGTTACGGCAAATTAGCTGCATTGGTTGTATTTATCATTGCATCAATCACTGACTTACTTGATGGCAAAATAGCAAGAAAATACAATTTAATTACTGACCTTGGTAAGTTTTTGGATTCTATTGCAGATAAAATACTTACATTTGCAACATTGTTTCTATTGATGACTGATTTTACTATTCCACATCCATATGGTGTAATATTTGCAACTATTGTGTTATTTAGAGATTTTGCAGTTCTTGGAATTAAATCTTTGGTTGCAGAACAAAGTGGCGCAGTGGGAGCAGAGTGGATTGGCAAAGTGAAATTCTTTGTTTCAACAATAGCATATCCATTTGGTATACTCGTAGCAGCTTTAGTTGCATTTGGTATAACTGGATGGGTACTACTTACACTTCAAATTGTTTTCTATGTGTTAATTGGTGCCACCGCTGTTCTTAC
The DNA here is from genome assembly GCA_017553065.1 of Clostridia bacterium. Classification (GTDB taxonomy): domain Bacteria; phylum Bacillota; class Clostridia; order Christensenellales; family UBA1242; genus UBA11490. The sequence continues at coordinate 3,268 of JAFZND010000132.1, read as the reverse complement.
AATTTGGTCTGGTATTGATTACATGATAAAATACAAATCAGTATTTAAAATAAAATAACATAAACTATGAAAACAACCATTGTCATAAATAATTGCAATTCAATAGATGAAATTTGCGAATTATTACCGAAGGTAATAAATACTTGCAAATATAATGGTATAACCGTAAATAAGGTTATACTTTCATCACGTTTTGAAGACGATTTTGAAAAGGTAATTTATGATGATAATAACGATTTTGTAATTACTTATGGCACAAATAACTCTAATATTAAAGGTACAAAAAAAGTATTTGAATTAGACCATGATATTGATAATACAATCATAAGCATTGTACATTTTTCAGATGCCATGAATAAGAATAACAAAACAAAATTGACATTAAAAACATTTGGCAAAAGTGAAAGAGAAATTTTAAATATACTTGAGAGTATTGAATGTGACGACATTATTATCAAAACAAAATCTGATGATTTAGATGTTGAAGTTATGATTGAATATGATAATTCACTTGAGTTGGATTCAAGACAGGATATGATCTCCAATATATACGAAAAATTAAAACCTTACATGTATACGGATGAAAACATGTCAATTTACGAACTTATAATGAATTTACTAAATGTAAATGGCAAAACTTTGTCTGTTGCAGAAACACTCACGCAAGGCAATATTGCTAAAAATCTAACTAATGCAGATAATAATGGAAGATTTAAATTGGGAATTGTTGCACATAGTGCAAAACAATTTGAAGAAATGCTTGCCTTATCAAGTAGTATTGTTAATTCACATAATCAAAACATGGTTGAATTAGTTTACGAGATGGCGGCTGGACTACTAGAAAAATCGGATAGTGATTATGCAATAGCAACTCTTGGTAACCTGGAAGATGACTTTTCATATATCGCAGTAGGTGATATAGATGGAATACATGTATACAAATCAAAATGTTCACTACATGGTGTAAGGAAGATTAATACCATTTCAAAAAATGCAATTTATTATTTAATTAAAAAAATTAAACAAAATGATTTGTTTTTTAATCAAATTATAGTATAATAAGTTTATAAAACAAATGTTTGATAAATGAGGTTTAACATTATGACAGATGAATTAAAGAAAAAACAACTAGAACAAGCCATTTTACAAATTGAAAAGCAATTTGGAAAGGGTAGTATCATGAAATTAAGTGACAATGCAGAGAATAATATTGAAGTTATTCCTACCGGTTGCTTAACATTAGATTATGCTTTAGGTATTGGTGGTGTGCCACGCGGAAGAATTATTGAAGTGTATGGACCAGAAAGTAGCGGTAAAACCACACTTGCTCTACACATTCTTGCCGAAGCGCAAAAGCTAGGTGGTACTGCAGCATTTATTGATGCAGAGCACGCGTTAGATCCTCAATATGCCCGCAAAATTGGCGTAGATGTTGATAATCTATATATTAGTCAACCAGACACTGGTGAGCAAGCACTAGACATTTGCGAAACACTAGTAAGAAGTGGTGCAATTGATATGATTGTTATTGACTCAGTAGCAGCACTTACACCAAAGGCAGAAATTGATGGTGAAATGGGTGATAACTTTATTGGCACACAAGCACGCCTTATGAGTCAAGCACTACGTAAACTTACAGCCATTACAAACAAAAGCAAAACTTGTGTATTGTTCATTAACCAATTACGCGAAAAAATAGGCGTTATTTATGGAAATCCAGAAACCACAACAGGTGGTAAGGCACTTAAATTCTATAGTTCTGTTCGTATGGATATTCGTAAAACTGATGTTTTAAAAGATGGCAGCGATATTATTGGTAACCACTGCAAGGTTAAAATTGTTAAAAATAAAATGGCACCTCCATTTAGAGTTGCAGAATTTGATATTCTATATGGTAAGGGTATTGATAATGAATCATGCATTATAGATGTTGCAATTGAATCTGATATTTTACAAAAGAGTGGCTCTTGGTATAGTTACAATGGAGAAAGAATTTGCCAAGGTAAAGAAAATGTAAAATCATACCTACAAGAACATGAAGATGTTTATGAAGAAATTAAGGCAAAAGTTAAAGACAAAATGGGTATCAGCAAGTAATATGCAAACAACAAAAATACTATGGATTTTCCATAGTATTTTTTGTTTATCCAAAATACCAACTAATGCTCTTTTTTGCAATCTCATTATCAATTATTGATTGGTATTTGCTTTTAGTAATTATACTAATTTTATTGCTTTCAAACTTATCAAGTGTGTACGGATTCATTATTCTAAAATAGTATTCATACATTTGATTGTCTTTAAGATTATTGTCTGTAAACATATAATCTACTTTATCATAATCTTCAATTACATCAATTATTTCATTGCCTTTTATCAATTCATAATTAAAATTCTTATTTAATTTTGCACTAATTACTGCCTTGTTATCCAAGTATTGAACATTAAAATCGACTTGTGGATTATCAAATCTTTCACTTACAGATGTTGGCATAAATCTATTTGCAAAATATCCTTTAATTTTTAACTTGGGTGGAGTGTTATTTGTTGCTAATTTAATTACATGATTTTCAGTTAATTCGTCTGAATCTATCTCAAGCTCACAAACACTATCAGGCACAATAAAATCGCTAGGTTTAGGGTTATTTTTATAAATATTTTCAAAAATTTCTTTTATCATACTTGTTGCATATGTGCCACCATTGTTTGTAGATGACAAATAGTAATCTTTGTCGTTTGAGTAATCAAACAGTGTTGTTCCTACAATATGATTTGTAGTGTATGCAATGCTTATTGCATCAGTATTATAATTTGTTCCTTTTACAGCAACAGTACCAGTTTTGCCCGCTACTTCAAATGGTAAATTTTTCAATCGTTTGCTAGTGCCTGTTTGCACGCTATCAATTAGCATATTAGTCATAAGATATGCTGTATCATCACCCATAATCTGAGTACCAATTTCATCTTTTTGATATACAACAATACCTTGAGATGTTGTAATTTTTCTTATAAATCCGTTTTGAACATAATTTCCATTTCTTGCAAATGGTAGATATGAAGCTGCAAGAGTTTGTAGAGTAGTGCCATCAGTAAAACCACCTAGGGCAATTGCAAGGCCTTTATCTTTTTCACTAAACTCAATTCCAGCACGTTCTGCAAAGGATTTGCATTTATCTATTCCTACATATTGCATTGTCTTAATTGCCGGAATATTTAGGCTTTTTGCAACACTTTGCGTAATACTTACATATTCGTTACTTTCGCCACC
>JAFZND010000131.1 GCA_017553065.1 Clostridia bacterium | reverse complement strand
ATGGTTGGTAGATACATTTGCAGATAAATTTGATAATGCGGAATATACATTTATTATAACCATTAGTTCTCAATTGTCTGGTAGTTTTAATGCCGCAAATGTAGCAGCATCATGCAATAAACAAAAGAAAGTGCATGTGATAGATAGCAAAAAAACAAGTGGGGCAATGCAATTGCTTACAGATAAACTAGTTGAACTTATAAATAGTGGCATAGAATATGAAGAGATTGTAAAACAAATTGATGAATATAACCAAACCCTTGAACTATTTTTCATTTTGCAAACTTTTGATAATCTTGTGCGTAATGGTAGAATGGGCAAAATTGCAGGATTTATTGCAAAACACTTATCAATCAAAGCAGTATGTAGTGCAAGTAAAGAAGGCACGATTGTTGTTGGCGAAAAAACATTGGGATTAACAAGTGCATATAAAAAGATGGTGGAAAGTATGAAGAAAAAGGTTGTAGATGCGGAACACAAAAAATGCATTATCACTCATTGCAATAATGAAAAAGATGCAATGCTTATAAAAACAATGATATCAAACAATTTCAACTTTAAAGAAATTGAAGTTCATCCAATGCATTGTCTAACATCTTATTATGCAATGGATAAAGGCTTAATTATAAACTTTTAAGATAGCTATATGCTATCTTTTTTTGTATTTGTATGATAAAATACTTTTAGTAAACTATGAAAAAGAATGATGAATTTGTAGTAACCATAGACGATATTGGTTTTAATATGGAAGGTATTGCACACATAGGTGGGCAAACTGTTTTTGTGCCATTTGCAATTCCTGGTGAAAAGGTAAAAGTTCACGTAATAAATACCAAGTCAAATAATCCAATTTGTAAAGTTGTAGAAATAATTGAGCCATCAAAAGACAGGGTGGAACCATTATGTCCATATTTTACTAAATGTGGAGGTTGTGACTGCCAACATATTAGTTATCCAAAGCAATTAGAATTGAAACGCATAATGGTTGCCACTACATTATCAAAAATGTTGTGTAACATACAAGTTAATCCATTGGTGGCAAGTGGCAACTATAGATATCGTAACAAAATGGCTTTACCAATTGTTGAGAGTGAAGATGGAACACAAATTGGTATGTATAGGGTGGGTTCGCATAGAATAATTGCACTAAAAGATTGTTTGATATCCAAAGATTTTGCAAGCAGTGTAATTAAAGCTACAGAGAGTTATATTATGAAATATAATATAAAGGGTTACAATGAATTAGATTGTTCTGGGGCTTTAAGGCATGTGGTTGCTCGTGTAATTTCGGATGAAATACTTGTAACACTTGTGTCTACAACAAAGAATTTGCCAGACATTGAATACTATGTAAAACAATTGCAAAAGTATTTTGATAGAGTAAATGTAAATATTAATGTAAACAATAAAAATACAAATGTAATTTTTGGTGATAAATTTTTTAGTGTTTATGGCAATGATTATATCAAAACTAGTAGCAACGGAATAAGGTACCAAATTAGTTCTCTTAGTTTTATGCAAGTCAATGATGAAATTAGAGAAGCAATATATAAATATGTGCTAGATAGCGTGTCCACTAGTGACAATGTGGTAGATGCATATTCTGGAGCGGGGCTTCTTACTGCAATGCTTTCTACCAAATGCAAAAATGCATATGGCATTGAAATAATTGAATCGGCAGTGAAAAATGCCGATGAATTAGTAAAACTAAATGGCTTAGATAATGTGACAAATATTCTTGGTGATTGTGCTGTTGAATTGCCAAAATTATTAAAAACCCTACATGGCAAAACTACACTTGTGTTAGATCCACCAAGAAAAGGATGTAGCGAAAAAGTTCTTGATGCAATACTATCTACAATTGGTATTGGTAATATTAAGGCTCGTCTTCGTATGATTTATTT
>JAFZND010000130.1 GCA_017553065.1 Clostridia bacterium | reverse complement strand
TGTTACACGGCGTCTTTTTTTATTTATCTTACAATTTTTTTAGAGTTACATCGTAACTCTAATTACACACTACAAACTAATATATTTATAATATTAATTTATTTAATTTTTTTAATTAAATATATTGTCAAATAATATTGAATTGTGGTATTATAGTTCTCGTTAGCAAATTTTGAAGGTATATTATGGAAAACAAAAAGATAAGAAATGTAGCCATCATTGCGCACGTAGATCATGGCAAAACAAGCTTAGTAAACGAAATGCTAAAAGCTGGTGGCATATTTAGAGAAAATCAAGAAGTTCAAGATAGAGTTATGGATAGTAATGCTTTGGAGCGCGAGCGTGGCATCACTATTCTTTCCAAAAACACAGCCATTATGTACAAGGGTGTCAAAATAAATGTTGTGGATACCCCAGGGCATGCTGATTTTGGTGGCGAGGTAGAACGCGTTCTAAAAATGGTTGATGGTGTTATTCTTGTAGTAGATAGCTTTGAAGGGCCAATGCCTCAAACACGTTTTGTGCTAGAAAAAGCACTAGAACTCAACCACAAAGTGATTGTTGTTATCAACAAAATTGACAAAGCAGATGCACGCGTAAATGAGGTTGTCGACGAAACACTAGAATTGCTACTAGAACTTGATGCCACCGAAGAACAACTAAATTGCCCATTTGTGTATGCAAGTTGCAGACAAGGTGTTGCTACTACTGATATGAATGTTCCTGGCAAAGATTTCACCCCACTACTAGATACAATAGTAGATTATATCCCCGCACCTAATGGTGACGACTCTGCCCCATTCCGTATGCTTGTAAGTAGCACTGAGCAAAATGATTTCCTTGGCAAACTTGCCATTGGCAAAGTGGAGCGTGGCACACTAAATATAAATGACAGCGTAGAGGCAGTAAACTGGCACGATGATTCACGCCATTTTGCATTTAAATGCGTAAATTTATTCCAATTTGAAGGTTTAAAACGCGTACCAGTGCAATCTGCATCTGTGGGCGACATTGTATGTCTTGCAGGCAATAGCGACATTACCATTGGCGACACAATCTGTGCAGCAGGCAATGTAGAAGCACTACCATTTGTGAAAATTAGCGAACCAAGTGTGGAAATGACATTTATGGTAAATAATTCTCCATTTGCTGGACGCGAAGGTAAATTTTGCACATCTAGGCACCTAAAAGAACGCCTAGAAAAAGAAGCAATTCGTGACCTTAGCTTAAAAGTGTTCCCTACTGATTCCACAGATAGCTTTAGAGTGCTTGGTCGTGGAGAAATGCATATATCAATACTTATTGAAAATATGCGCCGTGACGGATACGAATTCCAAGTATCCATGCCAAAAGTGTTATTTAAAGAAATTGACGGCGTAAAATGCGAACCAATAGATAAATTTGTGGCAGATGTACCCGAAAATTGTGTGGGTGCTGTTATGAGTGAAATTGGCTCACGCAAAGGCGAACTTGTTACCATGAGCACACACGGCACACGCATTAGATTAGAGTTCTTAATTCCTGCCCGTGGCCTATTTGGTTACAAAAGTCAATTTTTAACAGACACATCTGGCGAAGGAATTATGAGTAGCGTATTCTATGAATACCAACCATACAAAGGCAACATAGAACGTCGTAATTATGGCGCACTAATTGCATACGAGACGGGCGAAGCTGTTCAATATGGATTATACAACACACAAGAGCGTGGCAAATTACTTATCACCACAGGCGAAAAGGTGTATGGTGGCATGATTGTAGGCGTAAACCCAAAAGGCCTAGATATTGTAGTAAATGTATGCAAAAAGAAACAACTTACAAATATGCGTGCAGCAGCTAGCGACGAGGCATTACGACTAGAGCCAATCAAAAAACTTACCCTAGAAGAATGCCTAGAATTCCTAAATGATGACGAATTACTAGAAGTTACACCAAAGAGTTTAAGATTGCGCAAAATAATACTTGACCACACACAACGCGGTCGCGCAGATTTCCGCCGCAAAAATGAAATAGATTAAAAAAAGACACCATAACAGGTGCCTTTTTTATTTAAAATACTTGTGTCATGTGGTCAAGAAGTATTTGTGCTACTTTGTAATACTCCATATTACTCAAATCTTTGTCAGTAATTGGTTGCACTAGTTTTACCAAGTTTTTGTATGGCAAGCCAAACTTTTTATTTAGCACTAGTGCCTTGTGTTTCACAATGTTGTGGTGCAAATTATATGAACTACTCTCACTGCGGTCTGCCAAATAATATGGCAAAGCTAGCCCCAACTCATCAAAACAATCAAATATTGCATTTTTGTAAAAAACAATAGAACTCTCATCAAAGTACTCATAATAATTTGATAGTATATACGAGCTAGATAACCTAGAAAAACTTACATTTTTGCCTTTGCTGTTTGTGCCCTTTACCTTTGTCACAATGCGATGAGCATACGCATACAAATATGTACGCAATGCTTCCACGTTGCCAACATTTTCTGTTATCACCTTTTTGATTAAGTTTTTGAATGCATCTTGTTTGTACTTTGGCAAACTAATAGTAAACGATATTCCATCCTTACCTTTTGCCACATTAAATAAATATCCAAGGTTTACAAAACTAAGTGGCAAATTTTCACTAGTTAGATAATTAAATTTTGGTCCTTTTGTGTATATGCTTACTTTGTTTGGCACGTCGTGCTCTTTGCCAAACACTTGTGCAATGGTGGAATTTATTACATCTATCACTTGTTCTTTGCTTACAATCTTATCAAATATTAACACAAAATCATCCACATACGAATATGCCCCAACTATGCCTTCTTTGCAAAGATTAGTTAGCAGTTGCTCTTTAAATACATTTGTCATAATATCTGCAAATGTATTGCTAATGCCAATGCCTGCATACGCATATGGCACTTGGGCACAATACGCATTCATAATTTCACGCGCCTTGTCATCTAATTTGTCTTTTAAGATATAGTCATAAATATATTTTGTAGACAAACTTTCAAAATAACCCACAAAGTCAAACTTTACAATGGTAAACTCTTTTGCATGCTTTAAACTTTGCAAATTTTTGATTATGCTTTCGGTAATTTGTGTGTATGTCATGCGCCTATATTCATCTAGCACTTTCAATGCGTCTGCTAACTTGCACATGGCTTTAAACTCATCAGAATGCTTATCAAACACATAATGCACTTCACGCGTTTTACCAAATCGCGTAATGGTTTTTGTGGCAATCACACTATTAAAATCTAAACTTTTAATATCTTTCATGCCTATATTATATCACACATACTTATTTTTTTAATAAAATCTAGGATATATTTATCCTATTTTTTATATTTCCCCCACCACCTGCAAAGTACAAATTACTTTGCAGGTACAAAAAAGATAGCCTTTAAAATCAAGACTATCTTTTTTGATATAACATTTGCGAATAAATCACATTAAAACATTATATCGGATACCTTGAGCATTTTACTCTTTTGGTTTTTGAATATTAAATTTATTGATTTCAAGC
>JAFZND010000129.1 GCA_017553065.1 Clostridia bacterium | reverse complement strand
TACTGCTTTTCATACACCTTTTTATTGTTTTTATTCCAAATTTGATACGAAAATTCCACCACTTTTAATGTTGCACCTTCTGGTGCCACAAAATTTACATGTGCATATTTTTTGAATGCACCTTCTTCCCATGTTAGAGGACACTTGCTTGGATGAATGATTGTGATATTGTTGTAATCTTTGAATACGCCTTCTCCAATAATCAAATTATCCATTTCATCATTAGATACATATCTTTGATTTTTATGTAAATTTGCCTCAAAAAAGAAACTATGTTCTTTTTTACCTTGCTCAATTTGTTTTTCTAACTCTTGCATCTCTTTGCGAGAAGCATTTTGCGGGATATACACAGTTGGATTTAGTGGTAACACAATAGTTGGCTTTTTACCAAGATAACGCAATGGCATAAATTTTGTGATTTTATTACCAGACACAAAAAACATATACATTGCTTTGCCCGTTTCTTCTCCGTCGCTAAAGTAAATGTATGTCTGACCGCCATTAAAATATGTAGGTGTAATCAATTTATACCCCATTAAACCACCTCTTTACATAGTGATTATATCATATACATTCACTTTTCATTAAATAATTTAACTAAAATTACAAAAAAACACTACACAAAATACTCAAAGTGTGGCATAATATAATCACCATATGCGGATGTGGCGAAATTGGCACACGCGCAAGACTAAGGATCTTGTGGATATTGCTTCCTTGCAGGTTCAAGTCCTGTCATCCGCACCAAAAAAAACGAACCCTAATTGGGTTCATTTTTTTAAAGGAATTGTGCCACATGTTGTGCAAATAATTTTCCTAATTTGATTTGACTTAGCGAGTCATAGTGCGCCCTATCAGGTGCACCTTCTGGCTCTTGAGAACAATCAAGACCTTCTGCATTGGTATCAATCAAAACATTCATATCTGACATATCTGCCACATCTTGCTTTGATTGATTTACTTGCTCGCAATACACCCAATAAGCAGGATTGTCTGCAATTTTAGCATCTACAAACGCAATTCCGTCGCTTGCAGCATATTTTGAAAAATCGTTTCTTACGTCACCAATAAAGTTACTTAAGTTTGTTTTATATCCCGTTGCATTTTCCATCGAAAATGAATCCGATTCACCTTGCATCCAGCACAAACCCTCAATTTTTGCATTGTAACCTTTGGATTTAAGGTATTTCATACTTTTGTTTACATATCTTACAAAGTTGGTATACAAATACCCCGTACTCCCATCACTAGATGGAGACAACCATTCTTCAAATAAATTTGTGCCACCAATTGCAAATTTTACAATAAAGAACAATTCATCAGGATATAATTCATGTAATTTTTCTGCCAATCCCACCTCTGGACCAAAATAATCGTCTGCATATCCTTGGCCCAGTGCTGCTTTTGTAAAACCATTTGAAGCATTTATATCAGAAGAATAATAATTTATATACACATTGTCGTATCCGTTTTTATACTCTTCATATTTTTCTGCTGATACATTTCTTTCCAAGTATTCATTTGAACTGCAACCTGCAGCATTTGATTGACCAGCCAAAAGTATTACTTTTGCTTCATTCCCATTTCCATTTGGTAACATATCATTAATTTTAAACTCCATACGATTTTTATTGTATTGATAAATGCCAAGGCAAATGCCCGCAACTATAATCAAAGTACAAACCAAACATACAAATATTATTATTCTTCGTTCACTAATTGTCCAAGATTTTTTCATTGACTAATCACCACCTCATTTCTATTTTTATTATACCACACAACAAAACCAATATCACTAGAAAGTAATGCACTTGCACTCATAATTAACATCAATAAGTCAAAATTAATGCTCCATAATACTACCGCCACAACATAAAGCAGTATCCACATAAACCATTGCTCACGAAATCTTAGCATCATAAGTATTGACGCCACAAACGATATTACCACCACCATCGAATCAAGCCACACATTACTTCCACCAACTGCTTTTAGTATAAATGCACCCGCCACCACACATGCTGATGAACAAACAAATGTAATTATCAACCACTTAAATGACATTTTACGAGTAGCAACTCGTAAAGTAGTTTCTCTATGTTTTAACCATAAGATAAAGGCAATAATTGCCATAGGAATATCGATTGCAAGATAATATACCATTTCACCATAAAGTTTTGAATTGTATGCAATTACTATATATGTTGCACTACTAATTAGTCCTACAGAGTAATTAAGTATGTTTTTGTCTGACAAAAACACAAAATACAATATGTTTGTTGAACATGTAACAAACGCCAACCAATCCAAATGTAAAACAATTGTTAGCACCAGGCACGCAGCTATTACCAAACTAAAAAATATATAGTTTGTGATTGTCCAAAACTTATTGCTATTCATACTAAAATAGTAACACTATGCCAAAACAAAATCAAATGTATTACTCTAACCAGCATATTTAGTTTGTAAAAAGTTAATTTTTATATATAATAAAAATATGAAAAGGTTATTAAAAAGTTTATTCATTTTAATAATTTGCGTCACTTGCATGGTGGCATGCGGCAGCAAACCTGAAACTTATACTATTACGTATAGGTTAAATTGTGATGATGGAGTTCATGGCAACCCTGCCACTTACACCACTGACCAAGAAATAGTTTTGCGTGACGCCACTCGTGATGGATATACATTTGCTGGCTGGTACACAGATAGCTTTTTTACAACGCGCATAGAAAAAATAGAAAAAGGTACCACAGGCAACTTAATAATATATGCAAAGTGGGAACATATTCACACATCTAGAACACTTGTATCCATTTCCACTGCACAAGACGGTGAACATATGCAAGCAACATTCCGTTGCAATGAATGTGGCAAAAATTATACCGACACTCTCACATGGCAAGATATAAACACACCTATTGTAAATATCACAGGTGATTTAAGCGGCATATCAAAAGATAACAAATTAAAAGTTGCAATTTCATATGATAGTGAAGATGTTAATTTTGATTGCTACACCACTATCAAATTGCAAGGTGCATCTAGTGTGCGACATAATTATCCAAAACAAAATTATTCTATCCAACTATTTAAAGATGCCGAATGCACAAACAAAAAGAAAATAGAATTTGTAGATGGTTGGGGTGATGAAAGTAAATATGTATTAAAAGCAAACTGGGTGGACTTCTCACATGCAAGAAACATAGTTTCTGCAAAAATTTATGGCGATATTGTCCATTCTCGCGATTTGCAGGACGAAATTGCATCGCTTTACAATGGCGGTGCAATAGATGGCTACCCTGTACTTCTATACGAAAATGGCTACTACAAAGGCCTATACACTTTAAATATTCCAAAAGATAAGTGGATGTTTGGCATGGGTGATGGCGAATATGAGGCCATTTTAATGGGTGACGGATATAGTGAAACAACCAAATTGCTAGCACATGTGTCTGACGACTTTGAAAGTAGCAAAATGGATTTGGAATATTGCTCAACCGAAAAAACAGATACATCTTGGGTTGTAACAAGCTTTAACAACATGATTGATTTTCTAAACGAAAATGATGGTGCAGATTTCAAGGTAGGTGTATCAAATTACATTAACCTAGATAGAACAATGGATAGCATTATCTATACCTTAGTAATGTCTGGCGCAGACAACTATCAAAATAATATTATTTATGTCACATATGACGGCGTTCACTGGCAAACTAGTGTATATGATATGGATTCCACATGGGGAAGCAGTTGGGATGGCAGATTTAATATTGAATGGAACGACACCACTCTATACGACCCAGATTGGCACCAAACAACAGACATTATGCGCACAAACTTACTATTTAAGCGCATTTGGGAAAATTATCATGACGAAATTGTTGCAAGATATGCGCAACTTAGATTAGGCGCATTATCTAACGAAAATATTTCTAATAGATTTATTACATTCAATAGTACAATTCCTGCAATTCTTCGCAACACAGACAAATCTATGTATGCAGATATTCCAAGCACGAATACAAACAATTTAAATCAGATACTATCTTTTATCCAAACAAGACTTGCAAATTTGGATACACTATTACATTAAAAAACAGCACTATTTGTGCTGTTTTTTATTTATTAAATCTCAAAAAATTATGCAATTTTATGCCCATTTTGCGTGTGGTATTAGGTGGAGTTACTGCTTGCAATGCCGTAAGTGGCACATCTTTATTTTTTTCAAATATTTCTGGCAAATACTCTTCCCCAATTGGATGTGGAATAAGTGCACTGCCTACTTCCACAGTAAATGCAGGAACTCCAAGATTCAAGCTAACCCAATCGCTATATCCACCCACTGATGCAGTTGTTTTTACCACTTCATAACCATTTACATTACTTATTAATTCTGCAATTTCTCTATCGCGCTCAAGTTGGACAGCATTTAACGCATCAAAGCCATAATATATCACTTCGCCTTTTGTGTGGTAGGAAAGTGTAATATTTGGTTGCACTCGCATGGTAAAATCAATAAGTACACGCACTTCTCTTTCGCTATTTGGATAGTACCCAACAAAATTACCAGGTGCAGGGCAAAATACATTTTGCGCACCTTGCCCCCAATATGCGTCAAAGTTTACGTTTAAATCCACTGCATTTGCATTTGCCTTCCACTGACTAAAATCATTAGACCCATCATTTACCACATCTACCAAATACTTTTGCAATTTTTCACATGGCAAATTATTTGCACCATCCAGCACTAGTGACACTCCATCTGGATTTGATAATGGTATAAAATACATACCGCCATCAAATGATTTATCATGATAATATTCCACCATATTGCAAAGCAGTGGCGCTGTTATCCATTCGCGTGCATGTATTGCACCTTCTACAAGCATTTGTTTGCCATTGTAACTGCCTAAATGCACACCATATATTGGATGCCCAAGCATGCTATATCCAACTGTAAAAAAATCCACACCACTTAGCGTATTCAAATTATATATTTTGTTTTGTAATTCTTGATAAGTCATATTCCCACATACTCCCATTAGAAGTATGTATACTAATTTAACAAATTTTGTTACAAAAAAACTGAGCAACCACTACTCAGTTTTTGTTTCATTTTCTTTATTTTTCTTTTTTCTTATTGCACTTGCAATTATTTCATATAAGCCAAATAACACCACCAAACCCAAGAATACATATAACACTATGTGGGTATAGCCACTAAATACACTAGAAAGTAGCGTCATAATTAGACCTGCCACAGCATTGCCAAGTATTACCACGCCACAAGTCCACCAAAATCCAAGGCCAAGAATTACTGCCACACATGTGCCTGTATATACACCAGTTAATGGCAATGGTAATGCCACAAATAAAAATACACCAATTACTTTTAACCAAAACTTTTTATTATATTTTGATTGCTCTTTATCTTTTTCAACTTGTACATTTACATCATTTTCAATCTTTTTTGATTTGTTTTTTACTCTATTTTCTATTGCAATTGCCAATTTTTTAAATAATTTTGTCTTTTTTAATGCATTTATCAAAGGAATAAATAGCAATGCTAGCACAGGCACTATTGCACTTGAACCCAAAAAAGAATATAAGAAACTTTGCCAATTTGTTAGTACTGCATCACCCCATAGACGAATAGACATGCCAAAAGGTATTGCACCCCTAAGCTCTATCAAAGGCAAAAGTGCAATTATTATGGTTGCAAGTATTACATTGCCGCCAAATATATTGTGAAAAAAATTGTGAATTGCTTCTGTCATTATCTCTTTACCAGTGTTTAAATTCAATATATTATAAAAAATTATTTTATTTAGTGCAAATATATGTGCACTATTTAAATTAATTATGTTATAATTGTATAGTCATTTTGAGGATAATATGCTAAAAAGTTCATGGC
>JAFZND010000128.1 GCA_017553065.1 Clostridia bacterium | reverse complement strand
TATACATATCTCAATGATTTAGGAACTGCCGTATTACTATTAGAAGCCGTATAAAAATTACTATTACCAACTAGACCAGGAGTATTGAAATAAACAAAAGCAAATGGATTAAGAGTTCCATAACCATATGCACCTGCAGCATCAACCAATAATGTATCAAGATATGGTGCATTACCCACATAAGTATGCCATAAACTGACACTAAAATTGCTACTGAGCCTGAGATCTAAATATTCAATTTTAAATACAGTGCTTACATCAAAGTTATATATAAATCCTGCAGAAATAACTGCATTCTGACCAATACTATTATTGTCACTTATATAACCTTGATAATTTATAGCAGTTCCTTCACAGCAATGGCTATAAATATATTTTGTTGATGCAGGAATTTTTAATGTTGAAAGATTTGTGCAGTTATTAAAAGAATAAGCACTTAATTTTAGAAAGCCAGAAGGAAGGGTTATGCTTGTAAAGTTAGAACTGTTGCAACCAGAAAATGAATAGCCATAACTGTTGCCAATTTCTTTCAAATTATACATGGCACTTACGCAAGACGAATACAGTGACGTACAACCAGAAAATGCAGAATCATAAATATAATAAACATTTGCGACATTGTTTATTGTCTGAAGATTTGTCCAATCTTCGAATGCTGACTCATAGATAGTCACTGTGTTACCTGGTGCATAAAAAGTAGTTAAACTTGTGTTTGGATTGTAATCAAGAAAATTAAGATATCCTCCACTTGTTTGGGCTGTTGAATTACGCTGTATTTTTGTTAATTTTGAACAACCATAAAAAGCATACGTTGTATCCCAAGAAGTGATTGAACTTATTTTGATATTCACAGCAACCAAATTGCTACAATTATAGAATGTATATGTGCCAATTGAAGTGACTGACGTTGGAACTGAAATATTTGTTATTCCAGTGCAACCATAGACCACTGAACCACCAAATGCTGTGATTGTGTTTGGAAGTGTTACGCTTGTAAGACTTGTGCAACCTTTGAACGTTGAACCTGTCAAATTTACAAAATTTACTCCACCATTTTGGATTATTACCTGAGTTAAATGGGTCATATTCATAAATGCCCATGCTGTGGTGCGATCTCTTTTAGAAAGCATAACAACCTTTGTTAAACTATCTGGTATGTACCAAGATGCTGCACTTTGATTTGTGTATGTTGCACCAGTAAATGAAGTATTTCCAAAAATGAAACCAAAATTACCATATCCACCTGCAACATCAGTAGCATCGGTCATATTTCTGCCTATAAACGGAACAACCAGCTCTGTTAACTTATTAAACCCGCAAAATGCACCTTGTTGCATACTTGTGACTGTTGCTGGAACAATAAATGAAGTCAAAGGACAATATACACTTGATGCAAAACAAAAATTTATTCTTCCATTTGAACTATCTGTTGCAATTGTTGTGTGACCATCTTGTGCACCATAGGAATATGGTGTTGTTTGTCTGTTAACATTTTTTAATTTGGCACAACTATAAAATGCTCCAATATATGTAGGATCAGTCACATATACGTGAGTTTTTATTGTAGGTGGCAAGTTTACTGCAACCAAATTACTGCAATATCCAAAGCAAACATAAGGCAATTCGTCCACATAAGCATTTTGCATGTCAACTTGTCTTAAATTACTACAGCTTTGAAACATACCACTTCCAAGTTTATATGAACCATTTCCAAATATTACTTTTTGTAAATTTGAACAACCACCAAATGTTCCAAGACCACCACTCATTATAGGACTTTCACATTTAGTAATTCCATTGCCAAAATTTAAATTAGTAATTGTTGTATTGCTTTGAAAAGCACTAGAAGTTAAATTAACCATTGTGTTGTTTGCACAAAGTGTGAGAGTGGATGTACCATCCTTATCGTAGGCATGAACCTCTTTTAGGGTGCTATCTGTTGGAACTTCGTAGTTCTCTGTTTTTGCAAAAGAAAATTCTCCAAATTCTGTGACATTTCCAAAGTCCATATTTTCAAAGTTTACACGGGCTTTGTAAAATCCTTTCATTTTTACTGACCTAAGGTTTGGCATTTCACTAAGCGTCAAGTTTTGAACTTCTTCAAATGCTCGCTCGCCAACTTCTGTCACATTTGACATATCTATGTATGCGTCAAAGAACTTTACTCCCTTAAACGCTTCGCTACCAATCTTTTTGATTTCGTAGGTGTCACCAGCAACTGCATTGCCATATTCGTCTATACTGTATGTTGAAGGGATTTCTACAATTGCATTTTGCTCACCTGTATATTTTACCAAAGTGTCGTCATCAAACTCAAATGGCAAAATGTCGCCTTCGTAAACAACAGATGGTTTGCTTGGTGTTCCATCAATTTTTGCACTGCCCTTTTGACACGCGCCAAAAATTCCACCCCCAGCAAACACCAAAAGTGTAAACATTATACTAAACAATATTTTTGAAAGGTTTGTTTTCATATACCCCTCCAAGAAGAAATATTTGCTTTTTGTTATTTGTCTTTTGCAGTTTTTTACATAATATTTTGTGTAATTTGTTTGGTTTTAATTATATGTATGCAAAAAAATGCAAACACTACTTGCTATTATAATTATATAAGATAT
>JAFZND010000127.1 GCA_017553065.1 Clostridia bacterium | reverse complement strand
GGTGTGCAAGATGGTCTTAGATACCAAACGCTTCTTGGTGTTACTGGTAGTGGTAAAACATTTACTATGGCAAATGTAATTGCGGGATTAAATAGGCCAACACTTATCATTGCGCACAACAAAACCCTAGCTGCACAATTGTGTAATGAGTTTAGGGAATTTTTTCCAAACAATAGAGTTGAATATTTTGTGTCGTATTATGATTATTATCAACCAGAAGCATATATTGTAAGTAGTGACACTTATATTGAAAAAGATATGAGTATAAATGACGATATTGACAAGATGCGTCACAGCGCTACTTGTAGTCTTTTTGAACGCCGTGATGTAATTGTAGTGGCGTCAGTTAGTTGTATTTATGGTCTTGGTGCACCAGAAAATTACAGCAGTATGTGTTTGTCCTTACGCAAAGGGGATGTTGTTGACAAATCTGCAGTTGCACGCAAACTAATTGAATTGCAATATGAGCGTAATGATATTGATTTTAAACGTGGCACATTTAGGTCTAAGGGAGATATATTAGATGTTATCCCTGCAAGCAGTAGTGATGTGGCACTTCGTTTTGAATTTTTTGGTGATGAAATAGATGGAGTATATGAAATTGATGTGCTTACGGGCAAAAAAATAAGCGAACTTAGTCATGCATTTATTCTTCCTGCCAGCCACTATGCAATTAGTGGAGAAAAAATTGATGACATTATTGAAACAATTCGTCATGATTGTTTGGTAAGGGTTAAAGAATTTGAAGACCAAGGCAAACTAATTGAAGCTCAACGCATAAAAGAGCGTACTTTTTATGATTTAGAAATGATGAAAGAAGTTGGCTATTGTAGTGGAATAGAAAACTATTCTAGATATTTTGATGGTAGAAGTCCAGGCGAGCCACCTTACACATTGCTTGACTATTTCCCAAAAGATTTTGTGGTGTTTGTAGATGAAAGTCACATTACACTTCCGCAAATAAGAGGTATGTTTGGTGGTGATTTATCAAGGAAAAAGAGCTTGGTAGATTATGGGTTTAGATTGCCAGCAGCATTTGACAATAGACCACTTAATTTTAAAGAGTGGGAATCACGAATAAACCAAGCAATATTTGTATCTGCAACTCCTGGCGAGTATGAGTACAAAAATAGTAGTCAAGTAGTAGAGCAAATCATTAGGCCAACAGGACTTTTGGAACCACCTATTAGTATTCGTCCAGTTGCAACACAGATTGACGATTTGTTTGGCGAAATTAATAGCACAGTTGCATCTGGTGGTAGAATTCTTGTGACAACACTTACAAAGAGAATGGCAGAAAGTTTGACCGATTACTTGGCAGAGCGTAAAATACGCGTTAGATATCTACATAGTGATGTAGATACATTAGAGAGAGTTGAAATAATAAATGACCTAAGAAAAGGCGATTTTGACGTTTTGGTGGGAATTAACCTACTTAGAGAGGGTATTGATATACCAGAAGTAAAACTTGTGGCAATACTGGATGCAGATAAAGAAGGATTTCTTCGCTCTTCGTGGGCGCTTATTCAAACTATTGGTCGTGCTGCTCGTAATGCGGAAAGTAGAGTTATATTGTATGCTGATGTTTTGACTGATAGCATAAAAGAAGCAGTAAAAGAAACTGATAGGCGTAGAAACATACAAATTGCTTATAATAAAGAACATGGTATTACACCAAAAACAATTATTAAACCAATTAAGAATACGCTTGTAATAAGAAAGAAAACTAAAGATGCAAAAGATATGTCTAAGGCGGAGATATCTAAGGAAATTAGTAACCTTACCGAATTAATGAATAATGCTGCAATTAGCTTAGATTTTGAAACAGCAATCAAATTGCGTGATGAAATAAAATATTTAAAAGGACAAATTAAATAAATGTTGAAAGATATTGTAATAAAAGGTGCAAAAGAAAATAACTTAAAAGATATATCGCTAACTATTCCTAGAAATAAGTTGGTGGTATTTACAGGCGTTAGTGGTAGTGGAAAATCCACCCTTGCATTTGACACAATTTTTGCAGAAGGACAACGCAGATATATGGAAAGTTTGTCTAGTTATGCAAGACAATTTTTGGGGCAAATGAGTAAGCCAAATGTTGAGTTTATTGATGGACTTAGTCCTGCTATATCCATAGACCAAAAAACCACTTCAAACAATCCACGCAGTACCG
>JAFZND010000126.1 GCA_017553065.1 Clostridia bacterium | reverse complement strand
GTTGGTATATATACCACAAGTCTTAGGGCAAGAGTAAGCATGGTGTTTGTTGAAAACAAATTTGTTCACATGATTAGTTCTATTATGCAAGAATGTGGCAATATTGACTTTGAACTTGTGTGCAGTATGCTTGCAGAAAATTTGTACTTGTTAGAGCCAGACAAACGCAGTGTGGGTGCAGTGCTTGTAGATTGTGGCTACATTACAACTTCAGCATCATTTGCTTGCGGAGAAGGGCTATCAGATTTAAGTAGTTTTTCCCTTGGTGGTGGATTTATCACGGGTGACCTTAGTAATTCGCTAAATCTTAGTTTTGCATTGGCAGAACAATTAAAACGCAAATTGATACTTTCAATTGATGCAACTGAACTTGATTATTATGAATTATATGTTGGTGGTGACCAAGTAGAAAAAGTTCATGCAAAAACAGCTAATGATGTTGCATTGCTTAGCATAGACAATATTGTGCAGGGCATTAAGAGTTGCTTGGAACAATTTACATCCAAAATGGATGAAGGAGAACCTATATATTTGACTGGTGGTGGTTTAAGTTATCTAAAAGGCGCAAAAGCATACATTTCTAATGCTTTGGGACGCAAAATTGAAATAGTAAAACCAAAATCATTGCAATATATGCAACCAGAACTAAGTTCAGTAATAAGTTTATTAAATTTCGCACTAATGAAATAAGGAGATAGGTTATGGAAAATACTAGTGTAAATCAAATTTGTAACATTAAAGTTATTGGTGTTGGTGGTGGCGGAAATAATGCTGTAAACCGCATGGTAAATGCAGGTATTACATCTGCAGAATTCGTTGCAGTAAACACAGATAAGCAAGCATTGCTTATGTCACGCGCAAAACATCGTATTCAAATTGGTGAAAAACTCACTCGTGGCCTTGGTGCTGGTGCTGACCCAGATATTGGCTTTAAAGCAGCAGAAGAATCAAGAGAAATGCTAAGAGATATTTTGGAAGGTACAGACCTTGTATTTATCACAGCTGGTATGGGTGGTGGTACTGGTACAGGTGCAGCCCCAGTAATTGCAGGAATTGCAAAAGAAATGGGCATCCTTACAATTGCTGTTGTAACAAAACCATTTAGTTTTGAAGGCAAAAGGCGTATGGAAAACGCAGAGCATGGCGTAAAAGATTTGAAATCTTGCGTAGATACTCTTGTGGTTATTCCAAACGAAAAACTACTTAAAATTGTTCCAAAGGGAACACCTATTGTTGAGGCATTCCGCACAGCTGATGATGTGCTAAGACAAGGTATTCAAGGTATTAGTGATTTGATTGTAACACCAAGTCTTATTAACCTTGATTTTGCTGACGTAAAAACAATTATGAAAAATAAAGGCCTGGCCCATATGGGTCTTGGTCGTGGTAAAGGTGAAAACCGCACTATTGAAGCTGTTCGTCAAGCTGTGTCAAGCCCATTGCTTGAAACAACTATTGAGGGCGCAACTGGCATTATCCTTAACATTAAAGGTGGTCTAGATTTAACTTTGGAAGAAGTTTATAACTCAGCAGAACTTGTAAAAGAAGTTGTGGACCCATCATGTAACATTATCTTTGGTAGTGGTATTGATGAGAATATGCAAGATGAAGTGGAAATCACTGTTATTGCTACTGGATTTACAGGCCAATCAGTTGCTGATGATATGAAAAAAGAAGTAATTAGATCTGTGTCAAGTAGTGCTGTAGAAGAGAGTGAAGAGCACGAAG
>JAFZND010000125.1 GCA_017553065.1 Clostridia bacterium | reverse complement strand
CCATCATCTAACAAATAGTACATTGGAGATACTGACACGAGCATACTTTGACTATCAAGACTGCCATTTACCTTTGCAAATAACTTATCTAAATGTTTTTCTGTAACACATACTCTTTTGCCAAAGGCAATTTCTGCATCTACTTCATGAATGATGCAAAAGTCGCTAGGCACACCGATATACAAGGTTTTAATTTTATCACCAAAACCTTCTTCTGCTTTTTCTATTGCAGATTGAATGCTTGTTTTTAGTGTATTTGGTTGCAAAAATTCGCCATCCATAAAGCCCGCATAATCTGCTTGCCCACTGCCAAGTATTTTAAAATTGTTGTTTACACCATGCTCACCCACCAACACAGTGATGTTTGATGAGCCAAAGTCTAAAACTGCAGCATATTTATTTCGCATCAAATTCGCTCCTATTTCACAAAAAATTATATATTATAACGCGCGCGCGTGTCAAATAATTTGGCATTAATCAAATGGTAGATAATAGCAATCTTCTAATGTTACACCTTGCACAACAATTGCACCTGTCGTCTTACCTTGCGTTTTTAGTGCATCATATGCACCTTTGCCAATTAGTATTTTGCCACGCAATTCGTTGTAACAATTTTGAACTTTCAACTTCATTCCCTCGTCATTAACCACAAGGTTTAAGGTCGAACGATATGCAATATCAATGTTTACACTTTTTACCCAACCCTTTATCATGGTGTTAGTTACCTTTTTGTCATTTGTTTCTTCGTCCCAAAAAATTTCTTCTAATGTTGATGATGCTGTGGCAAGCACACTAGTTACACGCTTTACATTTGCCACATAACCAATTTTAAAATCACTTTGTTTTAATGGTGTGTTGCTACCATTATTGCTTATGGTAACCACAATTGGTTTTTTGGATTTTGCTGTGTCCCACTCATCATACTGAGTTTGAGTAATTATATCAAGCACTTTATTCTCATCATCTAGCACTGCATACTTACTATCTTCTAGCGTTACAGCATACATATTTACGCGTTCTGCTGCATGTACGACTAGTTTATTTGGAAATTGTATTTCCAACTTTGTAATTTGTATGTATGGATACTTTGCTTCAATTGTATTTTTAATTTCTGTCTTATTTAATAAAAACACACTTCTACCCATAGGAAAATCTTTAGCAATTTCACTATCGGCATACTCTGACATGTATTCTTTTTTTGTGTGCCACGAAAAAGTAATAGTACTTAGTGTAAACACAGTACTACAAAGCACAATTATTGTGGTAAGTAAAACAAATATTGAGAGTATTATGATTAGTCGTTTGTTTTTCATATCAACATGTATTATATCATAAAATTATAATCACACAAATTAAAAAACGCCCAAAATAACTATTTTGAGCGTTAAAATACATTTGTATTTTATCAAAATCTATTTATAACAGCGCCAAGACACCTTAAATCATCTTCAATGTGATGATATCCCCTATCAATATGTTCCACTTGATTTACTGTGGTATAGCCATCTGCACCAAGGCCTGCAAGCACAAGACCAGCACCACCCCTAAGGTCACATGCCTCCACATCTGCACCATATAACTTTGGAACACCTTTAACAATTGCCATGCTATCTTTTAGGGTAATATTTGCGCCCATCTTTATTAGCTCAGTACATATTTTAAATCTTGTTTCAAAAAGATTTTCACTAATTACACTAGTTCCCTTGGATG
>JAFZND010000124.1 GCA_017553065.1 Clostridia bacterium | reverse complement strand
GTAACAAATGAATAAAGAAATTATTTTGTGCTATGATATTCTTTCCAAAGTTTATTTTGAAAAGGCATACGCTAGCATAGAACTTAATAAGGTGCTAAGTGATAGTGTAAATAAAGCGCTAGTCACAAAGGTGGTATATGGAGTTTTGGAGCAAGATATATACCTAGATTTTTGTGTACATTCTTGCGTAAAAAAAGAGCCAAAGCCACAAATTTTATTGTTGCTAAAAATGGCTACATATATGTCAAAAAATATTTCTGGAATACCACTTTATGCACTTACTAATGAATGTGTAGAACTTGCAAAAAAATATGCAGATAAATATGTTGCAGGTTTTGTGAATGCTACAATCAAAAATTTGAGTAAAACTGAATTTAAGTTACCAAATAAAACTGTTGATTATGCCAAATATTTATCTATCAAATACAGCTATCCAAAGTGGTATGTTGATTATCTATTATCAGTTCGTGGCAAGGAATTTGTGGAAAATTTGCTTGCATTCAAACCAACTACTGATACGCATATTAGAGTTGTAAAACAGCCAAATTGCGATATTAACACAAGCACTGATGAATTTGTAAAGAAATTAGACAAATTAGAAATTAGATACCAAAAATCAGCACTATATTTTACGATGTATGTTGATTACAATAAGTTATTACAGTATCCTGAATTGAAGGATTACTATGTTGTACAAGGGTTGCCAAGTATTATCACTGCATTGTCTGTGGGTGCCAAGAATAATGACAAGGTGCTAGATTGCACTAGTGCGCCAGGTGGCAAAGCGTGCTTAATTGCAGGTCTTGATGATACCATTAGAGTTACTGCATGTGATTTGCATATTCATAGGGTGGCACTAATAAAAAAATATGCCTCATCACTCAAATTAAACAATGTTATTCCACTTGTGGCAGATGCTACAAAATTTGACCAAAAGTGGCAAGATACATTTGATAGAGTTTTGTGTGATGTGCCATGCTCTGGTATGGGTGTTGTTACCAAAAAACCAGATATACTTCTCAATAGGTCAATAAGCGATGTAAATGAACTAGTTGGTTTGCAATATCAAATACTTTGCAACAATAGTAGATATGTAAAACATGGTGGTACACTTGTGTATTCTACATGTAGCATTATTGATAAAGAAAATGAAGGTGTAATACTCAAATTTTTAAAATCACACAGTGATTTTAAATTGGTGCCTATTGATACATTTGGAATTGATGTTTCAAATAATGGCAATATGTACACATTCTATCCTCATCTAACGCAAACAGAAGGATTCTTTATAGCAAAAATGGAGAGATTATGATACTTTTAGATTTTACAAAAAATGAGTTAATAAATTGGGTTGAGTCAGTAGGTTTTCCTAAGTTTAGAGGAAGCCAACTTTATGATGCACTTATAAATGGTAAAGATGAAAATAGCAAAACAAATTTACCAAAAGATATGCTCACAAAAGTTAGCGAACTTGCCATTATGCAACCAATTAAAATTGTGCAAATTCAAGAAAGCAAAAAAGAGCACAATATTAAGTTTTTGTACAAGCTAAATGATGGTCATCTTATTGAAGGAATGTTAATGCAATATAAATTTGGCAACACATTATGTGTAAGTACACAAGTAGGTTGCAAAATGAATTGTGCATTTTGTGCTAGTGGACTTAATGGTTGGCTACGAAATTTAAGTAGTGGTGAAATACTTGGCCAAGTAGTTGCAGTTAATGCATGGCTTGGTGGTACAGCAAAAGAACGTAAAATTACTAATGTAGTGCTTATGGGTATGGGTGAACCATTGGATAACTACGATAATGTAGTTAAATTCTTAAAATGCGCCACAAAAGAAAGTTTTGAATTTAGTTGTCGAAATATTTCACTTTCTACTTGTGGTATTACGCCAAAAATTGAAAAGTTGGCAGATGAAGGATTGCCTGTAACATTATGCATATCATTGCACGCGCCTAATGATAATATAAGAAAAACAATTATGCCTATTGCAAGGAATTATTCTATTCATGCAGTGCTAGAAGCAGCAAAATATTATTACACCATGACAAACAGGCGCATAATAATAGAATACACAGTAATAAAGGGCGTAAATGATAGTTTTGCAAATTCAAAAGAACTTAGTGAGTTGCTTTCTAATATTCCATGTCATGTAAATGTAATTAAACTAAATGAAGTAAAAGAAAGGGGACTAAAAGCACCTACGCAAGATGCTTGTCAACAATTTGTAAATACACTCAATAGATTTGGTATTTCTGCCACAACACGCAGAACGCTTGGCGATGATATAGATGGCGCTTGTGGTCAATTACGCAACAAAGTAGCTACAAATACCGAGGGTGGTGAAAAATTGATTGCCCCATCACATAAAGATGTAAAACAACCAAAAAGGAATTTAAGCACAAATAAAGTTGGCGATAAGGATAAAAAGTATTTTGATAAAAACAAAAAATCTAATACAATATCTAAAAGGCATGGAGGAGTAAGTGAAAGCAAGAGTAACAAGAATCCTAAGCAAAGATTATACCGTAAGGGTAGATAATGTAGATTATGCTGCAACTGCAAGGGGTAGTATCAAGCAATTTGGTAAGATTCTCGTTGGTGATATGGTTGAAGTGTCACCAAATAATTATGGTGGCGGCTATACAATAGACAAAGTGTATCCACGCAATAATGCACTTGTAAGGCCACCTGTGGCAAATCTTGGCCAATTAGTAATCGTGCTAGCATTACAGCCAGCACCAGATTTTGAACTTGTTGATAAATTATTTATATTCTGTATGCAACAAAATATTAGGCCAATTCTTGTAATAAATAAGTGTGATATATCAGACAAAAACAAAATGCTAGATATTGTGGCAGCATATAAGTATTGTACAGATAATATTATTTGCGTAAGTGCCTTAGAAAAAGAAAATCTTGGCGAACTAAAACGCCTTTTAAAAGGCAAATTGTCTGCTTTTGCTGGTCAATCTGCTGTTGGGAAAAGCACGCTAATCAATGCACTTTCTAGCAGTGAAGTTGCAGCAACACAAGGCCTTAGCGTAAAAACTGAACGTGGCAAACATACAACTCGCCACACAGAAATTTACACAATAGACAATGATATTCTTATTGCAGACACGGCAGGATTTAGTATGCTAGAATTGTCTAATATAAAATATAGTGATTTATGCTCATATTACCCAGATTTTGCAAGTTCTGATGCTTGTGCATATTCTGGCTGTACTCATGTAAATTGCAGTGCAAAAGATTGTGCAGTTGTTAGCGATGTGCATGACGGCATAATAAATAAGGGTAGATATGATAGATATGTAAAGTTATACAACGAATTACGTGATAAATGGAGTAAGCGTTATGATTAAAATTTCTGCAAGTACTAATCCACCAAGTGAAGATGAATTAGTAGGGTATGTAAAACAATTACAAAAGGCAAAAGTAGATATGCTACATTGCGATGTTATGCGTAGCAATTTTGTAGACAACGAATGCCTAAGTTTGGAATTATTAAAGCAAGTAAAACAAAATACATTGCTTCCACTTGATGTGCATTTGATGATAAATGAACCACTTAGCGATGTTAAAAAATTTGCTAAACTAGGTGTGCACAATATCACAATTCACTACGAAGCATTTGAATGGAAAGATGTATTTGAATCTGCTGTAAAAATTATTAGAAAAAATCATGCATTTGTAGGTCTTGCAGTAAATCCAAAAACTCCAATCAAAGAGATTATTCCACTATTATCTTATGTGGATATTGTTCTTATTATGGGTGTTTATCCTGGCAAATCTGGCCAAAAAATGTTATCAAATACCCCTAAGAAAATTGAAGAACTAAAGCAGTTTATTCGCACCAACAATATGAATATTCAAATAGAGGTAGATGGTGGTGTAAATATGGATAACATAAAAGAACTTTACAATGCTGGTGTAGATATTGTTGTTATGGGCAATGCACTTTACACAGCACCATCAAAATCAAAATTAGTAAGCGAAGTTCACAAGATTAAATACTAAAAAAACGAACACCTGCATGGTGTTCTTTTTTTACTCACAAAAATGTAAATACAAACATATATGATATTAATGTGGGGTGGGTAAAATGACAAGAATTATTGTATTTAAATGTCCTAAGTTATTAAAACCATTATTTAGGTTAATATTTAAAAAGCAACTTAGCTAAAAAAGTGGATATACATCCACTTTTTGTTTTTTTAAAAATAAAAAAAATGCTTAACTCAAATTAAGCATCTTTCTTTAATGATTTAAGGCATCTTGTGCAAATATATTTTTTTGTAAGTTTGCCATCAACCTCTACAGGTTTCTTTTGCAAATTTGCACCAAATGTGCGTTTTGTTGCAATATGAGAATGGCTTATTTCATTACCAGATACTTTTTGTTTTCCACAGATATAACATACTTTTGCCATGTGTAGCCTGTGTAGGCGCTGACGTCGCGTGTGCAGTCGGTATTCTCTGCGCC
>JAFZND010000123.1 GCA_017553065.1 Clostridia bacterium | reverse complement strand
GACCTTTTACAAATACTTCTACACTTTTAATGCCTTGTTCTCTTGCAGCTTTTGCTGCAATTTCTGCTGCTTGTTGTGCAGCATATGGGGTACTCTTACGAGAACCACTTAGTCCTAATGAACCAGCACTAGACCAAGAAACTGTATTACCTTGTTCGTCGGTAATAGTAACTATGGTGTTGTTAAAGGATGCATGAATAAATGCTTTACCTTGGCTTAAGTTCTTAGTACTTCTTTTCTTTTTAGTAGTTTTCTTAGCTTCTGCCATAATTTACTCCTTTACCTTTTTATT
The DNA here is from genome assembly GCA_017553065.1 of Clostridia bacterium. Taxonomy (GTDB): domain Bacteria; phylum Bacillota; class Clostridia; order Christensenellales; family UBA1242; genus UBA11490. Next base: position 3,142 of record JAFZND010000123.1, on the reverse strand, counting down.
GTCCTACAGCTGCTGCTTTTTTGGATTTAGCAACTGTTTTCTTAGGACCTTTTCTTGTTCTAGCATTTTGCTTTGTGTTTTGTCCTCTTACAGGAAGGCTCTTACGATGGCGAATACCACGATAGCAACCAATTTCTTGTAAGCGTTTAATGTTTAATTGTACTTCTCTTTGCAAGTCACCTTCTACTGTGCAATTCTTTTCGATGTAGTTTCTGATTGCAGCTACTTCATCTTCTGTTAAATCTCTTACACGTGTATCAGGATTAATTTTTGTTGCTTGCAAAATTTTGTTTGAAGTTTGTCTACCTACACCATAGATATATGTTAAACCAATCTCTACTCTTTTCTCATTAGGTAGATCAATACCAGCAATACGTGCCATTTTGTTTCTCCTTAAAAAACTTTATTTTTAAATTTAATATATTCACACAATAAGTATAATCAGCCGCCTTATTGTGATTATTTTTGAGCTCATAATTTTATGAAATCAAAAAATTAGCCTTGTCTTTGTTTGTGCTTAGGATATTTTGAGCAAATAACCATGACAACGCCGTCACGTTTGATAACTTTGCAACTATCGCACATTTTCTTAACTGATGGTCTTACTTTCATTTCTCTTCTCCTAAATTTTTATTGTTTTGTAATTGTTTTGTTGCGCCATACAATTCTACCTTTGGTCAAATCATATAGTGACATTTCAACTTTTACTTGGTCACCCACAAGAATGCGGATATTGTTTAGGTGTAGTTTACCTGATAAATATGCTGTAATAACATATCCGTTAGTAAGTTTTACTTTGAAGTTTGCATTGCGCATAACCTCAATTACTTCACCTTCTGTTTCGATTACGTCAGCTTTTGACACTAACAATCCTCCTTGAAAAAACTAATAATCCTATTAATTATATCACAATTACTTTGTAATTGAAATATGGAATTTTAATTTTTTACATTTTAAAATTTAATAATATTGTTACATTATTTAGATATAACTACATCTAATCTAATAAACCATTACTATACCAAATCATTACAATGTGAGTATCTCCACTCCATTTTCTGTAATGAGAATGGTGTTTTCATAGTGAGCGGCAGGTAGTCCATCAGCGGTAACACATGTCCAACCATCTGACAAAAATCTTACATATCGCTCGCCCATATTTACCATAGGTTCTATTGCAATTACTGCATTAGCATTTAACCTTGGGCCAGAGCCAGTACGCCCGAAATTTGGAACATCTGGTTCTTCGTGTAATTTACTACCCACTCCGTGACCTACAAGCTCACGCACAATGGAATAACCATGTTTTTCTACATAGTTTTGCACTCTGTGAGATATATCTCCCACAAATGCACCAGCTTTAAGACCTTTAATACCTTCAAAGAAACTTTCCTCAGTTACCTTTACAAGTTTTTTAACTTTTGGATCCACTTTGCCAACACAAAATGTGCGACATGCATCTCCATGATAACCTTTGTAACATGCACCAACATCAATACTGATGATGTCACCTTCTTTTAATTTTCTATTTGATGGAATACCATGCACAATTTCTTCATTAATTGATGCACAAATTGATGCGGGGAATCCATTGTAGTTTTTAAAACTAGGTCTTGCGCCTTTGCTTGTGATAAAGTCATAGGCCAATTTATCTAATTCCTTAGTGGTAATATTAGGTTTAATATTTTTGCCAACTAATTCTAGCGTATCACGTGTGATTGCACCAGCAATACGTAATAATTCAATTTCTTCGCTTGTTTTTAGTTTAATCATTTATTATCACCTATATATTCTTTAATCTTATCAAATGTAAGTTGAATACATTTTCTAGGATTTTTTGCTTGTACTTCGTCACCATTTATGGTAACAAGTATGCCTAATTTGTCAAAATACTCTACTAATGGGTATGTTTGACTATAATATGTATCCATGCGTTCTTGTATGCGCATATCTTCATCTCTCACTTTGAGCATATGACCACATTTTGCACACACATCTTTGTCATATGTGAGTTTGTTATATATCTCACCACAACTTTCGCATGTAAGTCTGTTTTGTATTCTTTCAATTACTATGTCATTATCCACATCAAAATATATTACATAATCCAAATTTACTTTTTTCAAAAATAAATTAGCTTGATTTATAGTACGTGGAAATCCATCTAGAATAAATCCATTTTTGCAATCATCTTGACTGATTCGTTCCATGATCAAATCAATTACAATTTCATCTGGAACAAGTGTCGACATATACTTTTTAATTTTTTGTCCTAGTGGAGTGTTTTGTGATATTGCCCTACGGAATAAATCCCCCGTACTTATGTGGGCAATATCATAATACTCACTAAGAAGTTTTGCTTGCGTGCCCTTGCCTGAGCCAGGTGCACCTAATAAACTTATTTTCATTTAAACCTTACCTTATTTGTTCAAGAATCCTTTGTAGTTTCTCATAAGCATTTGACTTTCAAGTGATTTTTGTAATTCAAGAGCAACTGATACTACGATAAGTAGTCCTGTTGCACTAAATGCACTCACTAAGCTTCCTGTTGTGCTGATACCTTTAAATATCAAGCTTGGCACAATTGCAATAATAGCTAAGAAGCCAGCACCAAACAATGTAATTCTATTTGATATTTTCTTCAAATATTCGGCAGTTGGTTTACCTGGACGAATTCCTGGAATAAATCCACCATTTTGCTGAATTTGCTTTGAGATATCTTCTGGATTAAATGTAATTTGTGTCCAGAAATATGCAAAGAATGTAATTAACAAACCAACTAGTATAATGTATACCCAGCTACCAGCACCAAGCCATTCGCTATACCAAGCAAATGCTGAACTGTTTGGCCAGAATATAGACATCACTAATTGTGGGAATGTAAGAATTGACATTGCAAAGATAATTGGCATAACACCAGTTGCATTCAATCTTACTGGAATATATGTGCTTTGACCGCCATACATTTTTCGTCCCTTAATTTGCTTTGCATATTGCACAGGAACTTTTCTTTCTGCCATATCCATAAATACAATAAATGCAAATATGAATACAAGTGCAAATACAAATAATAGTAATTCCCACAAACTTTCCATGTTGCCAGAGAAAATTTGTGTCAAATTTGTATAAATTGAGTTACCAG
>JAFZND010000122.1 GCA_017553065.1 Clostridia bacterium | reverse complement strand
TCTACTGATATTCCGCACGATGTGGCTATTCCCCTTGGCGTATTTACAACCATTGAAGGAATGTGTAATGCTTTTAAATCACGCGAAAAAAGTAGCGTACTCGTTCTATTTTCAAATACAACAATTATTCTCATAATTTCACCCTATGTTTTGCACTATTTACAACAAATCATAGTGCATTATCATATTATTATATAAATAATAAAAATGTGAAAATAGGAGAAATGATGATATATTTAGACAACGCAAGCACAACTCACAAAAAACCAAAATCTGTAACTACAAATGTGATAAGAGCGCTCAATAAATACTCTGTAAATGCAGGTCGAGGCGGTTATCCACTATCAATAGAAGCAGGCAACATTGTTTTAAATACAAGGCAAGATTTGTCTGATTTTTTTGACCTTGGAAATCCAAATAATGTCATTTTTACTTCTAGTTGCACTATGGCAATAAACCTTGCAATTAGAGGCACAATGCAAAAAGGTGGCCACATTGTAGCCACAATATTTGAGCATAATAGTGTGCTTAGAACATTAGACGATATAAAAACAAAATTTGGTATTGATTATACTTTAGTCGAGCCAAATAAACATGGCAATATTGATGTAAATGAAATAGAAAATGCAATAAAACCAAACACATACATGTTAATTACAATTCATGCAAGTAATGTTACAGGGCACACACAAGATATATATAAAATAGGCAATTTTGTAGCAAAACACAATTTGATTTATATGGTGGATGCAGCACAATCTGCTGGACACATTGAAATTGATATGCAATTGGCACACATTAACTTACTAACTATCGCAGGTCACAAAGGGCTATATGCCCCACAAGGAATAGGCGTTTTACTAATAAATGGCACAAAAGTTTTACCACTTCTCACTGGTGGCACTGGCACACACAGCGCAAACATCACTCAACCAACAGATACGCCAGAAGGACTAGAAAGTGGAACACTTGCACTACCATCTATTATGGGCCTTAGCGCGGGTTTAAATTATGTAAAACATAATTTTGTTACACTTAATAAAAAAATAAAATATTTTACAAAATATTTAATAGACGAATTATGTAAAATTCAAAATGTAATAGTTTACAGCAAATATAACGATGTTGGTGTAGTTAGTTTTAATATTGGAAATATCCCAAGCAGTGAAATTGCTGACCAATTATATAAAATGCATGCAATTTGTGTTCGCTCAGGATTACAATGTGCACCGCTAATTCATAAATATCATGGCACATTACAACAAGGCATGGTGAGAATATCCATTTCTTCATTTAATACAAAACAAGAAATAATCACTGCTGTAAGTGCAATAAAGGAATTAGCAAAAAAAGTTAGGGAATCCTAACTTTTATTTTTATCATAATATCCAAAACCTTCTGAATTTTTATCCCCATTAATTTGTGTACATCTTTGAATAAGCATACTCTTAACCCTATTCGGCGAAATTTTGCCAGACATTTTTACAATATTACTACAAATACCCGCAACCATTGGTGTTGCAACACTAGTACCACTCATAATTGTATATGGATAATCTGTCAATTTATAATTAAGACCTTTTACATTCACACCTGGCACAATCAAATCGGGTTTGTAACTATTTAATCCAGGACCACGAGATGAAAAATTTGCCACTTGGTTATTATCAAGATCAAGTGCTCCCACAGTAATAATTTTACTACTAGCCCCTGGCGACTTGATTGTCTTTTCATCTGGCCCACTATTGCCAGCAGCACACACAACAACTACACCACTATCCCACAAAATCTCTGCGCCCCTAATTAGGGGATCACCAGAATTTAGTGGCGTTGCACCAAAACTCATACATACAACTTTGATATTGTATTCACTTTTATTATCATAAATCCACTGCATTGCTTTTAGTATATTTACAGCACCTGTTTCACCATTTTTGTCAAGTGCTTTTATGCTAATTACATTGATATCTTTATCAATTCCAGCAAATTTACCACCACTATATGCTCCACTACCACATAATACACCTGTGACAAAAGTACCATGCCCATTGTCATCATACATATATTTTTTGTCATTAACTAAATCAATGAATTTAATTATTTTTTTAGGCATCATCAAATCTATATGTGGACTACAACCTGTGTCTATTACCGCAACACTAATATTTTTAGTGTTTGTTACAACTAAATTATTAGTACCTAAAAAATCATTTGACTTATCAATACAAGTACTAACAGATGCAACTGAGCTTACATATTTTACACATTCTAATCCGGCAATGTTACATATACTTTTACAATTTGTAGTAATGGCAAATGCACCCATAAATGGAAAATCAATAATACTATTTTTATCTACCAAATTACTTATGTATCTTTTCGCTATATGATAGTTGTGTGCATACACAATGCATTCCACATTATCATTTTTTGATAATGCTTTAATATTTGAAAATATATTTGGGTCTATTTTATTCATTTGTCACCTGCGATATTATTGAATAAAATGACTTTTTTTGTTCGTCGGTTAAATATGGAAAAATCGTGTTTTTAATATTTTCAATACTGCTCTTATTTAATGTACCATTTTTAATTTTTTCGCTAGACAATTTTATAAATTCGTTCATAAGTTCACTTTGACTCTTTGTACTATACTTTGATATCAGTTTTTCCAAATCATCGTTTTTATGTTCGTTTTTATAATTATACTCACTAAATTTATTAGACAAATTTGTACCTCCTGTAACAAAAATTGTTTTGCTATCATATACAAAATCAAAAGGTGGTATTATGGCATACAACAATATATATGAAAATTCAGGACAATTTGACTACCCCACTTATCCATTCCCAGTAGAATACACGAAAAGTGGACAGCAGGAATTGAAAAATAAATTTGAAAGCGCAGAACATAGTGAAAAAATACAAACTCAAAATATTAGTACATACAATGACAATGCCAGTGTTCAAACAACAAGTGCACCCGCTTTTAATTTAACAACTCTATTACCTATAATTAAGGCAATGAATAGCAAGGGCAAACTATCTACATCTGATATGATGAAAACCTTAATGCCATTGCTTAATAAAAATAGCCAAAATATGGGGGAGCTAATTGCCGCTTTTGATGGATTAAATAAGCAAGAAAGACACACTTCAAAAATTGAAAGCTACACACGAATTGATAGCGAAGAATAAAAAAGCACACCTATGGTGTGCTTAACTTATTTGATGTAGTTATTTTGTTAGTTGGTCGTGTGCAATCATAATATTATTTAACACTACTGCGTCGTCAAATTTGCGAATATCAAGGCCGGTTAGTTTTTGGATGCAATCTAACCTATATATTAGTGTGTTGCGGTGCATATAGCCGTTTTTGCTTGCCTCACTAATGTTTAAGTCATAGTGCAAGAATAATTTAGCTGATTGCAACAATTCTTCATTATTAAATAGTTTTAACATATACTTATTATTAAAAAGTTTTCTTGTGGTTGCAGTTGCACTAAAAGAATTAGGCATTACTTCTTGTGCACTAAAATGATTTACTAGTAGTTGTTTTAAACTTTTTGAATCCATGTTACTCATAAAACTAAACTTTAAGCGCTAATTGAACCTTGTTCTAGCTTAATAACTTCTCCTTTGAATTGTTTCAACATTTTTACATCGCTACATGCAATAATTGCAGTGGCACCATTATTATTTATAAGATTTACAATATATTTTGCAAGAGTTACAGCATCATCTGAACTAACTGTGCTAAATATATCATCTATCACAAACAAATCTATATTTCTTAACGAAAACCTTGCAAGAGCCACTTTGTACCTATCAAATGCTTGCAAGCGCCTTAGTGGTACATCTTTTAGTGTCTCAAGTTCAAATCCTTTTAATGCATTCTCCACTTTTATTTCGCTAATATCTTTATCAACTTTTCTCAAATGTAAAGGATATACAAGATTTTGATAAACTGTTTTATTTTCTTTAAACACGCCTTCTTGTGGTAAGTAACCCATTGAAATGTCATTTTTGAAATCTACCTTGTTGGAAGGCACACCATCTATTGTGCATTCACCACTTGTAGGTTGCTCAAAACCCGCAATTACCCTAAGAAGTGAGCTTTTACCGCTTTCTAGTGCACCAAAAACAACTGTTGTCTTACCTTTAGCAACACTCATGGTAACATCAAAAAGATTGTAAAATTCTTTTGTGTAAGATAAATATACATGGTCTAAATTAATCATAAACTTTTACCTTTGCCCATATCTACAATTATATTGTACTATTTTTTATTTTTATTGACAAACAAAAAAAGGTTTTAAATAAATTAAAACCTTCTATTTTTTAATATGTGATTTCAATCATACCAACATTGCCGTCAGCACGCTTATATACAACACTTACTAAGCCAGTCTCTACATTTAAGAAAATATAGAAGCTGTGACCAAGCGCATCCATATATGCTTCTGCATCTTCAACTGTGATTGGTTCTAGTTCAAAGCGTTTTGTTTTTACTAGTTTGCCTGGCTTTTCCACAGGTAATGATTCCAAGAACTCATATTTGTCCACATCACTGCGTTTGAATTTGTTATTATATCTATCTGCACCACGAACAATTTGTTTTTCAAGTTTTGGAAGAGCTATGTCAATATTATTGTACATATTGTCGCCCCAAACTTCAGAACGAACAAACAAACCATCTGCATTTACTGTAATTTCAAGTTTGCATTTCTTATTTTGCTCTGTACAGCTTACTTTTACATCATAATTTTTAGAAAAATATCTTTCAAATTTTGATAATTTTTTCTCGATAATATCCTTAAATTTGTCTGTAATTTTATAATTTTTTGCAACATAGTTAATTTTCATAAATTATCCCCCTACATCTACAATTATATGATACCAAAAAATGCAATAATTTCAAATTATTTTTTACCAATTTTAGAAAAATGGCATGTAAAAAATTTACATACCATTTGTTTTGATTATTAATTAGTTTTAAATGCCAATT
>JAFZND010000015.1 GCA_017553065.1 Clostridia bacterium | reverse complement strand
GTGTGACATTCATGAATTTATTTTCTACCGGATGATATAATACAGGGGATGAACTATATGATTTCATTGCCGTGTAATATGCTGTATATTTGCCATCTGTTTGAACATCATATTTTTCTTTTTGTTGTTTGTAAATATTTGAATAATATGATACTACGCTTGATTTTATTTCATCATTCAATTCATAATATGTTTCGCCATCAATTGTGATAGTTTCTGCACATTTTTCGTGAATTTTGAAATATTTTTCATACTTTGAAATGTATTTATTTTCTGTGTATGCTTCAATTAATCTATCTTCTTCTGCTTTTACCACATCTACTTCTGCAGTGGATTTGCCTTCAGCTTTTGCAGTAGCTTGAAGTGAACTTACAAATCTTGTCCATGCTTCGCGTGAAACATCTGCATTATCAGAAATTTTTTGCTCAAAGTGCATTGGAACAGATTCTGTAGACAAATCTTCATCTTCTATCAATTCTGGATTATATACAAAATGAATTTTGTTTTGGCTGTCTTTTACTGTGATAATTGTAGGAGTATATTCGCTATATGCATCACGAAGGGATTCTGTTTCATCTTCAGTAGTACTACTTTCACTATCTGTAGAAATATCCATTTCTTCCTTGATTGTTTCTTCCAAACTATCTAATTGTGATTGCATGCTTTCCCAAGCAGATTTTCTAATTGCCTTGTAATCATTTTCTGTAAGTGGACCAAGTTCTTTACCTTCGCCAACATAATTTTCTTTAATATAATCTACAAGTATTCCTCTTTCCACAAGGTATGTTGCAGAATTTTTTATAGCGTTTTCTGCTGTCATATATCCTGCTTGAACATAATTGTAATAGTTATTGTAGAATGTATCAATCAATTGCTTTTTTGTGTAAGAATGATCCCCTGCAGTAACGACTATTTGATTATAATATTTAGCTGTATTAGTAGTGATTACATTGCAACCAACTAGCGTAGTAACGCTAAGTGCTAGGGCACAAATTGCACCACATACTTTCTTTAATGTCTTATTCACCGTTCTTCTCCATTATAATATGTTAATATTATACATATTTAATTTGATTTATGCAAATAGATTTTTGACTATTCAGTGCATTCAAGTAGGAAATTTAACACCATATCAATTTTGTTATCAATATCAATTGTTTTGTTAAATGTAATTATTGGCAATTGTTGTGAGCCATATTCAATATAGTTGTAAGTAGCAATTGTGTCTGCAAAATTTTCAATCGATTTAATATCGTTTAGTGTTATACTTACATCCCTATCCTTGATTGATATTTTCTTTGCACCAAGGCGTGCGCCAAGGTTTTTAATTAGTGCAATTTTGCACAAGTTACTTACTTCCTTTGGAACACTACCGCAAATATTTTGTATTTGCTCAATTGTTTGACTTAGTTCTTTAAAAGAACTAATTTTGCTGATTTTAGAATATAATCTTATTCTTAAATCGTACGAATCAATAAATGTTGTAGGTATATATGCATCTGCACTAGTTTCAATTCTCACATCGCCAGAATTCATATTTGAAATACCTTTCAATTCGTTAACTGCTTCATTTAGTAATTGCACATATAGTGCATAGCCAACTTTTTGCATGTGTCCACTTTGTTCGGCACCAAGCACGTTGCCAGCGCCTCTAATTTCCAAATCTCTCATGGCAATTTTAAAGCCACTGCCCATTGCAGTAAATTCTGTAATTGCCTGCAAACGCTTATATGCATTTTCACCCATATTTTTGCGCCTATCAAACATAAAATATGCGTATGCTTGTTTATCCGATCTGCCAATGCGACCTTTTAATTGATATAGTTGCGACAAACCAAGCATGTCTGCATCCACAACAACTAATGTGTTTGCATTAGGCAAATCAACACCATTTTCAATAAGTGTTGTTGCTACTAGCACTTGTGTTTGTCCATTGTACAATCTAAATATCGCATCTTCAAGCGACTTTTTTTCCATTTGCCCGTGCGCAACATCTAGCACTACTTGCTTACCAAGAAGTTCTCTTAGTTGCGAAGCATAGTTATATATGCTTTCCACTTTGTTATATATCACAAGCACTTGACCACCACGATCTAGTTCTCTTTCAATGGCATTTTTTATAACTGTAGGGCTATATTCTACCACTTGAACAAGTGTGGTAATTCTATTTGTAGGTGGTGTTGAGATTACACTAATATCTCTAATACCTGTTAAAGACATATTTAGTGTCCTTG
>JAFZND010000121.1 GCA_017553065.1 Clostridia bacterium | reverse complement strand
GCTTCTTGGTAGATGTATTCTACTCCATTTGGCACAACAATGCTATCTGGAGCATTAATTGTAGTGCGAATCAAGTCTTTCATATTTGCACTATAAAGAATGCCATCAACTATTACAAAACTGGTGTTGTTTGGACTTAAATAAATGTTTTTGAGTGTTGTGTTACTTGTAGCAAAAGCACTGCCAAAAATATTTGTTACGCTTGCAGGAATAGTTACTGATTCAATAAGACCAGTGCCATGGAATGTGGCGCCACTAATGGTGATCATGCCATCATTGAATAACACAAATGGAATTTTTGTAGCATAGAAAGAGTTAGTACCACTTGCTGTGCTACTATCAGGATAACGGAATCCTTTGAGTGTGCTGGTGTAACTAAACATATATTTAGCGCCACCAAGTACAATATTGTTTGGCATTTCTACATGCTCTAATTTTGAGCATCCCAAGAATAAACTATCTGCATTAGATAAATCGGTGATTGTGCTTGGCAATGCAATACTAATTAGATTATTGCAATATGCAAATGCACCATCCCAAATAGTTGTTAAACTGCCATTATTAAGGTTAATATGGCTATAACTACTTTGATAGAATGCATGTGTGCCAATTGTGGTAACACCTGCAGGAAGTGTGAATGTGCCAGTGTCATTTTTCACTGTTGCCACAAGAGTTGTACCATCAAGGGTGTATAAGTTGCCATCAATAAGTTTGTAGCGTGGATTATCTGCATCTAGCACAAACTCACTGATATTTGGCAAATCGACAATACGACTACTACGACCAGTGTTCCATGCATAACCTCTATCAAGCAACTTTGTAGTTACAGGAAGCACAAGATTATTAGGCAATTTGAGTTTTGTCAATGGATATTGATAGCCTTCTGCTCTGCTCCACACATCAAATTGAGTTGTGGTTGTTAAACTATCTGGAAGATACAAATATTTTAATGAACTATATGGCAAACTGCTTTGTGCAATAGTAGTAATACTGCTATCTTCTGCAAATACAAGTGCACCAATATTTGGCAAACTAATACCATTGCCATAATATGTTGTAACAACTACTCCACCAAATGTTTTTGGAACAATGAGTGTATTTAATCCTGTGTATGTATTGATTTTATCTACATCCGGAGTAATTTGACCAGAACCAGTAGATTTCCACAAATCGCTAGCAAATATTACGTTTGTAACATTGCTTGGGAAAGAATCTGATTGCCATGTGGAGCCATCAGGAACAACAACAGTTGCAGGAAGTGATGTACAACCAACAAATGCTCTACTGCCAATTGTAACTGCACTAGAACCTAAGAAAATAAGATATTTTAGATTAGAACAACCTCTAAATGCTTCTGATTCTATGGTTGTTAAAGTAGATGGAAATTCAATCGCCTCAAATGTATTATTTACAAATTGCGAACTACCAGTTGCAGTAACTCCATGTGGCAAAACAGCCAAACCATCTTGGGCATAATTAGTACAATTGTAGAAAGAATAACCCATTAGATAATTTAGACTTATACCATCTTCATAATTTACATTTTCAAGACTTGTGCTGTTGCTTACAAATGAGATTTGTATGCCAGTAACAGTTTTTGGAACATTAATTGTTGTTAAATGTGTATTTGAAAATGCTCCATTACGAATTTCGGTTACATCTGCAGGAATTGTATATTCACCAGTGCGTCCACTTGGGAACTTTACAATGGTATTTTGATTTTCCTTATTGCGTAAAACACCATCAACACTTACAAATGAAGTATTGTTATCATCAACATAAATATTTTGTAGTACATGAGTTTCTAAGTTTCCACCATTAATTTCGCAACTACTATAGTGCCCTTTGTATGATGCAGGTAATGTAATCTCACGGATATTTGTGTTTATAAATGCATTATCTTGTGATTGTTTTACATTGCTTCCACTAGCAAAATTGATTTCGCATAATGTAGAATAGTTCAAACTACGAATAACAGTAACATCTGCACCATTAATTTGGGCAGGTATTGTAACAGAACGTAAACCTTGGTACTCTGTTTTTAATCCTGTGATTACACAATCACTAGCACTTACTCTACCATTAGATGCATTGATTTCTGCACTTGTTGGTGAGTCATATGTATAAACATTTTCCCAATTGATTTGGTCTTCATAAATTAGTGTTACAGAACTAGGGAATGCACCCTCTTCTACTGTGCATCCACTAGGAATAAGTACTATTGTTGTTTTTGATAAACCATTGTCAGTAAATGCGCCTGCTTTAATTAGTTCTAATGATTTTGGTAAAACTACATTTACAACATTATTACAGCCACGGAAACCACAACGAGTGAGAGTTTCAAAACCTTCTTCATATCTAATTGTAGTTGTTGTACCTGAACTTGCAAAGTAATTTGTTTTTAAATTGATTGGAGCTGTAGTAGTACTACCGTCAGGATATGTGTAGTTATAAGGAATTGTTACATCTTCTGCTTCCCAACCTGAAATTGCAAAGCCAGTAGTGTCAGCACCTGCTACCCAAGTTGTATGTTCTAATCCATTAATGTTTTTAATTTTTGTT
>JAFZND010000120.1 GCA_017553065.1 Clostridia bacterium | reverse complement strand
TTTAATTAATTTTTACCCAAAAACACACAAAAATACATTAAAACAAGTAACTTTGTTTAATTTTTTGCTAGTTTATGATACACTACTAAATATGACAACCATGTGTTCAAATTGCCCAAGACATTGCAGAATTGATAGAAATATCACACCTGGATTTTGTGGGGCAACAAATTTAATAAAAATTGCAAAAGTAAGCAAGCACTATTCCGAAGAGCCAATTATTAGTGGTAAAAAGGGTAGTGGTACAATCTTTTTTAGTCATTGCAATCTTAAATGTGTATTTTGCCAAAATTATGACATTAGTCATGAGGGTTTTGGAAAGGTTGTGAGTGTAGATGGACTTGTGCAAATATTTAAAAATTTGGAAAAGGCAAAAGTAAATAATATTAACCTTGTGAGTCCTACGCACTATGCAAATGAAATTTTGCAAGCATTAAAAATATATAAGCCAAAAATTCCAGTGGTGTATAACACAAATGGGTACGATAATGTGGATACATTAAAAAAGCTTGCGCCATATATTGATATATACTTAACAGATTTTAAATATTGCGACAATGCACTTAGTTTAAAGTATTCCAATTGTGCCAATTACTTTGAAAAAGCGACAAGTGCCATTTTGCAAATGCGAAAAAATCAGCCAAAAGACATCATTCGTGGTGGACTTATGAAAAAAGGTGTGATAATACGCCACCTTGTGTTACCAACACACACAGATGACACATGCAAGGTGATTGATTGGGTGGCAAAAAAATTGGGAGATAAAACAATACTAAACCTTATGAGTCAATATGTGCCTATGTATGAAGCGACACAATTTCCACAGATAAACAGGAAACTAAAACCACTTGAATATAAGCGAGTTGTGAGTTATATGATAGGTAAAGGGCTAACTAATGGATACACCCAAGAACTTAGTTCTGCCACAACAAGTGAAACACCTAAGTTCGATTTAAGCGGACTAGATGGGGTAATCGCTTGACCAACTGCAAATAAAAGTACTAAAATATAATCTAGTGATAACTAGCTTATATTTTTTTGAGGAAATAATTAATGAAAGAAGCAAAAAATAAACATTTAGCAAAAATTGATAGATTTTTTAGCATTTCAAAGCGTGGTGGCACGTTTGGTAGAGAATTTTTGGGTGGTCTTGTGAACTTCCTTGTTATGTCATACATAGCAATTCTTGTTCCAAGTTTGCTATCCGGAATGATGGGTAGTCAGCTATATAATGCATTGTTTTTGGGAACAATACTTTCTGTAGTTACTGCAACACTTGCAATGGGTATTTATGGCAACTTGCCAATTGTGTTGGCACCAGGCCTTGGCGTTGTAACATATTTAATATCTTTGGTGCAAGCAGGCAAATACACATATCCACAAGTATTATCAATTAGTCTTATTGCTGGTGTGATATTTATAATTGTTACCCTTTCTGGTGTGCGTGATAAAATTATTTCCGGTATGCCAACAATAATAAAAACCAGCATGGGTGTTGGTATTGGTATGTTTATTGCTTCCATTGGTCTTAATAGTGACAATAGTCACATATTAGACTTTTTGTCAGGCAATTTTAATAAAGAAGTAATTCTTGCTGCTGTTGTAGCAATATTTGGATTGTTCGTGATGCTTATATTAAAACATTACAAAGTGCGCGCGAATATATTTATTGGTATGCTTAGTGCAATTGTGCTAGATATAATTATCAAAGCATGTATGGGTGTAAATGCTTTTGCGGGTTTATCTGATGCTTGGGGTGTTGATTTTAGCACATATGGTGGCAACTTTTTCAATTTTGATTTTGTTGGCATATTTAGTGGTGGCGCAGTGCATGTGTTTACCACAATACTTGTAATATTTAGTTTTTTCCTTGTAGATATGTTTGATACTCTTGGTACACTTTATAGCGTGTGTAAGCAAGGCAACTTGTATGACGAACATGGTAATATGCTAAATGCAAAGCGCGCAATGATTGTTGATAGTAGTTCATCAGTTGTGGCCGCATTATTTGGTCTTCCTACTTGCACATCATTTGTAGAAAGTGCATCTGGTATTTCCAGCGGAGCAAAAACTGGTATTGCAAGTATTGTTACAGGATTATGTTTTGTGTTAATGTTAGGGCTTAGTCCATTGCTTAGCTTAATTCCTTTGTATGTAACAGCGCCAGCATTGATTTATGTTGGTATGCTTATGCTTAGCGATGTTGTGAACTTAGATTTATCTAACTTTACAAATCTTGCAACAGCTATGGCAACAATTATAATTATGCCACTTACTGGCAATATTACTTATGGTATTGCAGCAGGTATGATAATTCATACTGTGCTAGAAGTATGTGCGGGAAGATACAAAGAAGTGAATGTATTTACTTATATTGTGTCGATATTATTTATAATATTCTTTGCAACTCAAGGACTTGTGTAATTAAATGAAAGATAAAGCATGGTACAAACTTGATAATGCAGCCAAAATTTACCCACCTACCACAAATGCTGATAGACAAGCAAATTTTGGACTTACTGCAGTTTTGACTGAGGCAATTGACCCCGTAGTTTTGTCGCATGCCGTAACAGAAGTATTAAAGAGATTTCCAACATACAAAACTAAATTAAAGCGCGGTGTGTTTTGGTATTATTTAGAAGAGAATACAAAACCATTTGTTGTGCGCAAGATGGAAGAAAATTATCTTGGACACATAAACGAAAAAAAGAATAACAATTATTTATTTAAGGTGTATTACAAAGATAAGACGCTTTGTCTTGTGGTATATCATGCATTATCTGATGGTAATGGTGGACTAGATGTATTCAAAGCATTGATATATGAATATCTAAAACTTAGTGGCAAAAAAGTAAAAACAGAAGGTTTAGTGCAAAAATCAATGAATGCACCACATGTGCCTAGTGAATATGCAGATACGTTTAATGCTGTGTACAATTCTGGTGCAGGCAAAGTAAAAAAAGAGAAAAATGCATTTAAAACATATGGCTCACATTTTGCACATGATGGCTTTGGTGAAATTGTAGGCAAAATAAAGATACAGGATTTAAAGCGCGTGGCAAAAGAAAAAGATTGCACAGTAACAGTGTTGCTTAGTGCTGTTAGTATGTATGCCACATATTTAGGTTTTATCAAAGATAAAAAGATTAAAAATAAATATGTTACAACGCTTGTTCCTGTGGATATGCGCAAATGGTACCCTAGTGAAACGGTGAGAAATTTTGCTTTGTTTGTGCGTCTTAGTCATGACTTTGAAAAAGAGGTAACTCTTGATGATTGCATTGCAGAATGCAAAAAGCAAATGAAGGAATATCTCACAAAAGATAATTTGGATAAAATAATTGCATTTAATGTAAAGCAAGAGCGCAATGTGGCATTGAAACTTGTGCCATTATTTATAAAAGATGTGGCAATGCGAATTGTTTATAGGCATGTGGGAGATAACTTGCACAGCTATAATTTAAGTAATCTAGGCGTAGTAACTTTGCCAGATAGCGTGTCTAAATATGTGACAGATTTAAAATTTAGTTTGGCCCCAAGTTATAGCAACAATAATCATATTGCAGTAATTAGTTACAATGGCAATTGTTATATTACATTCACAAGAAATATCGTGGAAAATTATTTAGAAAAAGAATTTTTCCGCATTTTGTCAGGTTTTGGGCTTGATGTGGAATTGTATTCAAATTATTGGGAGGCAATGCTATGAAAAAATGTGAAATTTGTGGTGTAAAAATTGCTTCCGATAAACATTATTGTCCACTTTGTTACAATGATGTGGATGGTGATAATTCAAGTGAATATCCATTAACAGAAATTAAAACTGCTGATGTAAAAACAAAACACACAGGTAGATTTTTGGCAAAATTGTTTTTAATTATTTCACTTGCCACATTTGGTATTTGTGTATTTATAAATATTGAAAGCAAGGGAAGTTATTTGTGGAGTATGATTGTGCTAACAAGCATTGTGTATTTGTGGATTTTGGTGGCACACACAATTCTTAGCAAGCGCAGTGTATTTGAAAAAATGTTGTTTCAATTGTTAGGTGTATTTGCAGTTGTTGCCACAACTTATGCATTGTCACCTGTTGAGACAGATAATTGGCTAGTGCGTTATGTTTATCCCGGTGTTAGTATGCTTGCAGTTGCTGTGATGTGCCTAATGAGTTTTATATCTAAAAACAGAAAATCGCATTTATTTAGTTTTCTTGTGATATATATAGGGTTACTTGTGATATCAATTAGTTTTGTGTTTACAATTGATAGTTACAAAACAATAAACAATGTAAATATACTTGTAACATCCATTACATGTGTGGGCACAATACTTTTGGGTTATAGGAGCATTCACAAAGAATTTGTAAAAGTTTTTCATTTGTAAAATGAAATAAATAAGATTTGACACTATTTTGTTATTTTACTATACTGATGTAGGTAAGAAATTATGGAAAAATTAAAAAATTTAAAAATAGGCGTAATAGGTGGCGGTGCCATTGGTGGAGTGATGGGAACATTGCTTTCGTACAATGGTTACGATGTGGAAATAAGTAAGCGCATTGATTCAGAATTTGTCA